>CAJQND010000042.1 GCA_905479595.1 uncultured Hyphomicrobiales bacterium | reverse complement strand
CGTGAATGCGGTACAGGGTATTTCCCAAATACAAGGCGCGCGCGCCAAGCGGGTTGTCTTCACCACCTGGCATTACGACGGGCAGATCGGGTTCGCGGACACGCATCTCTGCAGGTGGACGCCATTCTGGCCATTCCGCCTTGCGGGTGATTTTTTCAGTGCCAGACCATTTGAAACCTGAGCGTCCAACCCCGATGCCATAGCGGATCGCGCGGCCACCACCGAGAACGTAGTAGAGATAACGTCGCCTGGTCGAAATGACGATCGTACCTGCAGGTTCGTTACTCGAATAGCTGACCTCTTGCTTATGAAACTTTTTCGCCAGCGACCACTGGGTCGCGGAAAAATTATACTTGGTTTCGGCAATGGCGGGAGCGACGCTCAAACCTGCGGTAATTGTTGCTGCTACGATCAAGCTTCGAAAAGTCATCATCCCTAAATTCCTCACGTTTCGTCACCACTTCACGGCATGAAAATACCAAAGCAGCTATTGTCTGCAATAATTAGGCCTTATTGGCGTTATTTTGCATTGCCTAGTCAAGGGGGAGACGTTGGATCAGGTGTCAGCTTTTCGTGAAGTGTTGCATCTCTGCATCAGGTTTTGGGTTAACGGCGGTCCAGTGATGGGTCTGGAACCACGGGCCCGGCCAAACCCGGTTCCCGCGGCGCTGGTGACTGAGGACGGGCAAACCCGGCAGGCCTGCTCGTTTCAGCGTCTGGTGAGAAATTTGTAGGCCGGTTTTCCCTGGTGCCACTGGCATCGCGGCCGGGTTCTCGGCGTTCTTGCTGTTGGCCGAATGCCGGTGCGCGCACGGTTGGCTGCATTGGCGCAGGCGCTGGTGCAAAAGAGGCCCGATCTTCAGCTGGATCGAAAAAATCTACGCCAACATTGGCTTTTACCACAATATCTTGCGGGCCGCCGATGAGCAAAAGATGTTCTTCATCATCACATTGCACGAGTACCAGATGACGGTTTTTATCGACCGCTCTGGTTTCTGCAACCGCAAGTCGGTTGCCGCGTTTTCCACGTACACCCGCGCCCGCGCGCCGCATCGCCCATATGGCGATGATCAGAACCAGAACAAAAATTCCAGCCGCTAGGGCGATTTGCCAAATATTCTCAAGATCCATGACACAGACTACCCGGTTGAGTGATCGTTTCGACCGGGAAAGAAAATTCACTCAAATTTCCGGTCCCAACATAAATGTATAAACGCAATTTATTCGCTATCTCTATACGAAGATTTAGGCCGTTTATGGTTAATAACGTCTTACGGCAGTGTTTTTTAACCACTGAAGACGAGAGAAATGACTGCAGATCGGTACAAATCGCCTATAGTCAGGAAATGATTCGTAAGAGACAGAGCTGCCACCGATGAGCGAAAACGGCACTGAGACCACTGTTAAGCCCGAAATGAGGCCCGCAGCAAAGCCTGCTTCTGATGGGCGCAAGGGTTCACCGGTGATGGCATTTATGCTGGCGTTGTTGGTAGCGATTGCTGCTGGCATGTTCGCGTTCCGGTTCCACGGTGCGGTGCCGCAATGGATGCTTGTTGCCGGTGCGGTGCTTGGGGCGTTTGGTCTGTTTTCCATCCTTGGTTGGATTGCGGGATTTGTCCGCTTTGGCAGAACTTCACGCAAGGTTGCGTTTTTCAAGAATACTCTAAACGCCATGGCTGATGCGGCCGTGGTGACCGACACCAAGGGCAGGGTGGTTTACGCCAATGGCCCCTATCGCGCTTTTTCTGAAGCTGCCTCCAAACCGCGCACCGCCGGTGTGGAAAATCTTTATTCCGGATATCCAGAGGTCTCCAGCCAGATTTACCGGCTTGCTCAAGCTGGGCGGGCAGGAAAAACTGCCCATGAAGAACTTGAGCTTCCAGCGGGCAATCCCGCACCTGGTGCGAACGGGACGGAACCCAGATGGTTGCGTATCCAGGTGGAGCCGGTGTTGGAAGATGGCAAGCAGACCCACACGTTGTGGCGAATTGTCGATCAAACCGAAGCGCGTCTTGCCCAGGAAGATGCGTTTGCCAGGCTGCAATACGTCATCAGCTACCTCGATACAGCCCCTGCTGGTTTTTTCTCCGCCAATGCAGATGGCGATATTCAATACATGAACGCGACGCTGGCGGGGTGGCTGGGGCTTGATCTGGCTGATGCGCTCGACAGCGCCATGAAAGTGGCTGATCTGGTACCTGAAGAAGGTGCCAAGCTGCTAACGAAGCGTTCTGGCCCTGCCGAGACCACCCAGGAACATATCATTGATGTGGATATGGCCGGTGCCGGGGGTGATAATCTGGCGGTGCGGATTCTGCATTCTGTTGCCTATGACGATGAAGGCACTGCCGGGCCATCGCGTTCTTTGGTGCTTAAACATGGTTCAGCTGCCGCCAATACAGGTGGGCTTGGAGCTGCTGAAGCGCGCCTGGCGCGGTTCTTCAACAATGCACCGATTGGCATTGCCGAAGTGGATGAAGACGGCAAGATTGTTAACGCCAACAACGCATTGGCGACCACTGCCGGGCGGCCCGTTCTGGAATTGAAGATTACTGATCTGGTGACTGAAACCAGCCGCGATATAGTGCAGGAATCACTTGATTCAGCACGCTCTGGCAAGCGGGTTCCACCTGCTGATGTGGTGTTTGGCGAAGGTCAGAATGCACGGACCGGCCAGGTGTTTTTCTCGCGCATTGAAGACACAGGTGATGCCCCGCGGGCCATTGTTTATGCGGTGGATACCACCGAGCATAAGGCACTGGAACTGCAATTTGCCCAATCGCAGAAAATGCAGGCGGTCGGCCAGCTTGCTGGTGGCGTGGCACATGATTTCAACAACATGCTGACTGCAATTATCGGCTTTTCTGATCTGCTGCTGGCCAAACAACGGCCCACGGATCCGTCCTTTCAGGACATCATGAACATCAAACAAAATGCCAATCGGGCAGCTAATCTCGTGCGCCAGCTTCTGGCTTTCTCGCGCCGCCAGACCTTGCGGCCTGAAGTGTTATCGCTCACCGATACTTTGTCTGATCTCGGTAATCTGCTGAACCGGCTGCTGGGCGAAAAGGTTGAACTGGATATTACCCATGGACGTGATCTTGGGCTCGTCAAAGTTGATGTAAACCAGTTCGAACAGGTGATTATGAACCTGGCGGTAAATGCCCGCGACGCAATGCCGGATGGGGGCAAGCTGACGATTCGAACGGCGAATATCGGCGAAGCGGAATCCGCAACTGTGGAACCTTCGCTCATGGCCGCCGGCGAATATGTGTTGTGCGAAGTTTCTGACACCGGAACGGGCATGGCCAAGGAAGTGCTCGACAAGATTTACGAGCCGTTCTTCTCCACCAAAGAAGTGGGCAAGGGCACTGGACTGGGACTTTCGACGGTCTATGGAATCGTCAAACAAACCGGCGGGTTCGTGTTCTGTGACAGCCAGGTAGACGTAGGCACAACTTTCCGCATCTATCTGCCTCGCCATTTCCCCGCAGCAGAAGAGCAAGTCGAAGCGCCGGGCGAAGAGCTTAAAGATGTCAAAACAGCTGACCTCACCGGAGATGGCACAATTTTGCTGGTGGAAGATGAAGATGCAGTGCGCGCATTTGCATCCCGCGCGCTTGCGTCGCGCGGATACACGGTGCTTGAAGCAGATAGCGGGATTGCAGCGCTCACCCAGGTAGATGAGCACGGAGATGATATCGATCTGGTGATTTCCGACGTGGTGATGCCGGAAATGGACGGGCCAAGTCTTTTGCGCGAGTTGCGCTCGCGCGGAATTGGCGTGAAGATCATTTTCATCTCTGGTTATGCGGAAGACGCATTCGCGAAGAACCTCGGAGAAAACGAGAAATTCGCATTCCTGCCCAAACCATTCTCGCTCAAACAGTTGGCAGCAGCGGTCAAAGACGCATTGAAAAGCTGATGGCCGAATATCCGTTGCGGTAGGCTGTAAATCGTGCACGATGCACCGGTTATGAGCACGCAAACTCCATCTCCCATGTCAGATGCCAACCGGCTTCCACCCTCGCTTTGGGCGGCTAGCGCTATTGCCGGGCCAGTATGTCCGCCACTGGATGGCGACGCCCGTTGCGACGTGGCCGTTGTAGGGGCCGGTTTTACCGGGCTCACAACTGCACTAGCGGCCGTTGAGGCGGGGGCTTCGGTGATTGTGTTAGAGGCGAGTGAGCCTGGTTGGGGGGCTTCCGGTCGCAATGGCGGCCAGGTGAATGCAGGCATGAAAATCTCCCCATCGGAGGTTGTGTCCAAGTTTGGCAAAGAAGCAGGCGATAAGCTGAACACGTTTGTTGGTGGTTCCGCAGATGTAGTGTTTTCGCTGGTGGAAAAACACAAGATCGATTGTGAAGCCCGGCGCGGTGGGTTGCTTTTCTGCGTTGCGCAAAAGGGTAAGCTGGAAAGCCAGCGCTCGATTTGCATTGATTGGGCGGCGCGTGGTGCGGCTGTGCGCTGGACGGATGAAGAAGAAACTTCTGATTTGACGGGCGCGCATGGGTATCTGGGAGCGATGGCTGATATGCGCTGTGGCCGGGTGCAGCCATTGTCTTATGCACGCGGCCTTGCCCATGCGGCGCTAAAAGCTGGTGCGAGAATTTGCGGAAATACGGCTGCCACCGGGCTAAGCAGCGAGAATGGTCGCTGGAAGGTTTCAACACCTCATGGCGCGGTTTTCGCGCGCAAGGTCATTTTGGCGACCAACGGCTATAGCGGGTTTCATGCCAGTGGGCTTTCTCCGAAACTCGACCGCTCAATTATACCCATTGCGAGCTTCATTATTGCCACTGAGCCCCTGAGCGATAACCTGCGCCACTCCATCTTGCCGCATGGTCACTGCACGGCAGATACCAGGCGGTTTCTCTACTACACCAGCGTCGATGCGGCTGGGCGCTTGGTTTTTGGCGGGCGTGGCCTGTTGCGCGATCCTCGAGATGCGCAGGATTTTGCCCATCTGCAAGCCGGAATAGCAGCCGTTTTTCCGCAGGCTAAGGATGTGCAAATCGCTTTTCGCTGGTCAGGTCGTATTGCTCTGACCTTGGATAAAATACCTCATCTGCATGAACCAGAACCCGGCTTGCTTATGGCGCTGGGCTATAACGGTCGCGGTGTCGCTGCTGGCAGCGCTCTTGGCACAGCGATCGGGCAATATGCAGTTACTGGCGATGCTTCAACCCTGCCATTACCGGTCTCAACGCTTGCGCCAATTCAATTCCACGGACTGCGTGCGCCATTTATGGCAGCAGCATTTTCGTGGCAAAGATTTATGGATAAAATCGTCAAATAACATATGTTTAAGGTGGGATATGAAATCATTACATGAACTTTCTGTAGGCTTGAGCAACGGAACTTTGACAGCGCGTGGGTTGGCGGACGAAGCGCTGGCGAAAATTGCCGATGAAAACGGTGAAGGCGAGCGGGTGTTTCTGCGTGTAGACGAACACGCTGTGCGGGCAGATGCTGACTATATGGATGGTTTGCGTGCTACCGGGCGTTCCCCTTCAACATATGCCGGTATTCCTATGTCGCTCAAAGATTTGTTCGATGTGGCAGGCGAGGTGACGGCCGCGGGCTCTGCGGTGTTGCGCAATGCGCCGCCAGCAATACGTGATGCGAGGGTTGTGGCACGGCTCAAGGCGGCAGGGTTCATTAATATGGGCCGCACCAACATGACCGAGTTCGCCTATTCGGGCGTCGGGCTCAACCCTCATTATGGCACGCCTGCCAGTGTGTGGGGCCGTGAAACCG
>CAJQND010000041.1 GCA_905479595.1 uncultured Hyphomicrobiales bacterium | reverse complement strand
CCCATTTCTACGGCGGAACAGGTGAGGCCAGCAGCGCCCATGTCTTGGATGGCGATCACTGCGCCTGTGGCCATGAGTTCAAGACAGGCTTCCAGTAGACATTTTTCAGTGAACGGATCGCCAACTTGAACGGTTGGGCGTTTTTCTTCGATGGAATCATCGAATTCAGCCGAAGCCATCGTGGCTCCGCCTACACCATCACGTCCTGTTTTTGCACCGAGATACACAACCGGCAGGCCGATGCCTTTGGCCTCTGAGAGGAAAATTCCGTCTGCGTCTGCCAGTCCAAGAGCGAATGCGTTGACCAGTATATTGCCATTGTAGCGCGAATGAAAATTGACTTCTCCGCCAACAGTTGGAACGCCGAATGAGTTGCCATAGCCGCCAACTCCGGCGACCACGCCAGACACAAGATGTCTCGTTTTTGGATGCTCCGGTGCGCCGAAACGAAGGGCATTCATGGCCGCGATTGGCCGCGCGCCCATTGTGAATATATCGCGCAAAATACCGCCAACACCGGTCGCGGCACCCTGATAGGGTTCAATAAAAGATGGATGATTGTGGCTTTCCATTTTGAAAACCGCCACCTGGCCATCGTCAATATCGATGACACCTGCGTTTTCCCCAGGCCCGATAACCACACGCTTGCCAGTGATTGGAAGTGTGCGAAGCCACTTCTTTGAAGATTTGTAGGAACAGTGCTCGTTCCACATGGCAGAGAAAATGCCAAGCTCGGTAATGGTCGGCGTACGACCAATCAGCGCGAGGATGCGTTCATACTCGTCTGGCTTCAAGCCATGCTCTGCGATCAGGTCCGGGGTGATTTCGGTGTGGTCATTTTGCGACATTTGAGGGCGAATCTCAGTGTTCGAAAGCCAGTAAGAAGGCCAAATTGCACATATAAGTGTGCGTTCACAAGCTTGGATGGAAAGTCAACTGTTGAAAACACCTTCAAGAGCGGGTTTACTGCCAAACAGACATTTAAGAAAGGGCTGGGATTCGTGACAAATATTAGGGTTTTTGACCGCTTGCGCGCGGTGTGTTTTTCTGTATTTTTTCTTTTGATTTTGTCGACCATCGCGGTGACACCTGTCTTCAGTCAGGACACGACGTCTTCTGCGTCTTCTGCGTTTTCTGCATCGACTGTGCAATCATTGCAGCCATTTCTTGATGAAGCGCGAAAATCTGGCGCAACGGTTATTGTGGTTGACCCAGCGAAAAAAACTGGACCCTCTGAGACCAAGCTGCAAGCCGCGAGCGTTACTTCTGAAAAAGTTCGTGCCGGCTTAAGACGCGTATTGGTCAATGCAAGCAAATTCGGGAGCGACATGGGTCGCGCGCTCGATAATGCTGTACCTGGCGAAAGCCGTTTCTGGATTCTCAATGGTGTCCTTCTGGCCGCCATCGCATTGCTGATCGGTTACGCTGTGGGGCGCATGGCAGATAACTGGGGCCGCAAAGCATTTGCCGGGGTTTATAATCCGCATCCGGTGCTGCGTTCGCAAAAAATCGGCTATCTGTTGTTCCGCGCCTTCATGCTTTTTATTATGGCGGTTGTTGCCAGTGGTCTGGCGGCGTTGATTGTTCTGGCGATTGCGGGAAGCTCGCGGCCTGTATTGGTAACTGCCATGACCATTGTTGGCGGCTATGCAGTGATCCGTTTGGTACGGTTGATTTTTGTCAACCTGCTGGCACCAGATCTACCTGAGCATCGGGTTATCAACATGTCAGATGACGATGCGCTCGGGTTCTACCGCGCATTCCTTGGTATCTACGCATTTGCGGTTGTGATTCTGGGGTTTTGCATCTGGATGAGTTTGCTCGGCATTTCCAAAGATGCGCACACTCTGGCACTGATTGTTGGCACTCTTGTCGCGGCAATTGCCGTTTCTGTTGTTGCCGTCCGCTATCGCAAGGCAATTGCAGGTGCCATTCTTGGATTTGGCGACCCGATATTCAAACCGTGGTGGCGGCGCATTGTGGCCAAGCTCTGGCATGTCATTGCGGTTGTCTATTTCCTGTTTGCCTGGGCCATTATGGCAGTACGACAAATTCTTGATTTGCCAAGCGCCAGCGGCCTTATTGGTGCGCCGGTTCAGGCACTGGTCATCGGGCTCACACTGTACGGAATTTTGTTGTTGATCATCGACAAGGTCTATAGCGAGCGGCTGGTTGTGGCAGCAGATGAGAGCGACACCGAAGAGGATATCGAGCGCCAGATATCAGCGCAAACCCCGGTTTTCAAATCTTTAGCCGAGCATGCTGCTGCTATTTTTGCAGGTGTCTTGGGATTGGCATTTCTCCTTGCGATCTGGGGCGTGGATGTGTTGCGTTCAGACGGCTTCACCAATTCGCTGATTTCCGTCATCGGCGTTTTGTTCATGGCCTATATTGCCTATCAGGCAGTCAAAGTGTGGATCGACAAAGAGATCGCCAAAGAAGAACCCGCAATGGACGCCCATGGGGATGGGGAACAGGAAATGGGCACGGGTTCATCGCGCATTGCGACCTTGCTGCCGATATTTCGTAATTTCCTATTGATCGCAATTGTGGTGCTTGCGGGCATGATGGCGCTGGCGGAAATGGGAGTGAATATCGGGCCGCTGTTTGCCAGTGCAGGGGTGATTGGCCTGGCCATTGGCTTTGGGGCTCAGTCCCTGATCCGCGATATATTTTCGGGTGCGTTTTTCCTGATGGATGATGCGTTCCGCAAAGGCGAGTATATTGATATCGGCTCTGTGAAGGGCACGGTGGAGAAAATCTCTATCCGCTCATTCCAGCTGCGCCACCATAATGGTCCGCTTAACACAGTGCCTTTCGGCGAGATCCGCCACCTCACCAATTTCTCGCGCGACTGGGTTTTGATGAAACTGAAGCTGCGCGTGACCTATGACACCGATGTTGAGAAAGTGCGCAAGCTCATCAAAAATCTCGGCGCTGAGTTGTTGGCACATCCAGATTTGGGGAAAAACTTCCTGCAACCGCTGAAATCACAAGGTGTCTATTCCATGGAAGACAGCGCGATGATCATCCGGGTCAAGTTCATGACCAAACCGGGCGACCAGTTCATGATCCGTAAACTGGTCTATGAACGCATCCGCGAGATTTTTGAGGAAAACGACATCCACTTCGCCCACAAAGAAGTTACCGTGCGTATTGCTGATGAAGAAATTGACGGAGATGGCCCAACCGAACGACAGCGAAAGGCCGCAACCGGGGCCGCCCGTGTTGTTGGTGACGATGAAGCAGCCAAAGCCGGCGGCGGCAAACCAGGTGGTGATGCGTTGTAAATCAAGAGAATCAACTAATCAAAGTAATAAATTTACCTGTATTTGACTTGTTAAGATGCAATACAGTTTAGTTTCGCTTGCTCATAGGTAAAACTTTTACCATTAGGCGTTTTTATGTAAATATTTACGCTGTCAGCGAAGTATTGTCTGTCAACTTAGCCTATGACCGGTGGCAGGAATTGCCCGGGCAATAACCTGCTATTAACCATGTTTGGTTCTAATCTACTGCTTGGTGTCGCTCCAACAGCGGACCGTAAGTTTGCTCTTTGAGCCAATTCGAGAAATCTAAAAATGAACAAGAAATTTTCAAAACAAGCATTGCACTCTGGCGGAGCAATCATGTGCTTGTCCTTGGTCGTGGCGGGCACCGCAGCTGAATCCAAGGATGAATGTGGTCTTATTCCACCGTCAAATGTTATTGATTGCGATGGCACATTCACGGAGGGGATTATTTATGGTTCGGTCGCTTCAGGCGTCATCGTTAATGTTGGCGAAAACGCCACTACCAACATCACTAAAGGAGCCGTGCTTGTTCAAGGAACGGGCGATCTGGTTCTCAATACTTTCAGTTCAATGACGGTGACGGCGACTAAGCCGGCATCAGGAGGCGGGCTCCTTGTTTCTCAAACGCAAGCATCTGGTTCATCTACGCTCATCATTGACGGGGGCACAATTTCTGCCACGGG
>CAJQND010000040.1 GCA_905479595.1 uncultured Hyphomicrobiales bacterium | reverse complement strand
CCCCAAAAAAGCAGTAAAGTTGCTCCAACACGTCGCAAACAATCTAAATTGTCTGACCTCTTCGCCAGCGGGCAGGCGTTGTTGCGGTCCAACGCTTGAACGCGCGAATAAATGATCGGGATTCGGCGTATCCGAGCAACTCAGAAATCTCGGCGATATCTTTGGATGAGTATTCGAGCAGTCTACATGCCAGGGCCATTCGTGTCTGATCCAGCAATTCTCTATGACTTGTTCCTCTGGTCCGCAACCGGCGGTGATAGGTTAGAACGTGCATGCCATCCGAAACTTCCATCCCGCCAAACTTCGCTTTGTATTTGTAAAACGACGCTGTGCTGATGCCGTGCTTCCGGCAAACTTCCGCAGCCGGCATCCCAGCTTCCTGCTCCTTAATCATGCCAATAATCTGTTCGTCGCTGAACCGTGATGATCTCATCTATCAGTCTCCTTGTAAGGGACGAATCCTACCCAAAATTGGATGAAGAAACGGGTCTCAGGTCACTTGTTGCTGAATTCATCACTAGTATAATATTGAAATATCTGCCTGTCGGGCACATGTGGGTTGTCAGGGAATTGGATGACCTGTTAAGCTTCGTGAAATGGGTAGGGGCACTACCGTCGCACGGAGCATGATTATGCCCTTTCGTTTTCGTTGGATTTTTTCCTTTTTTGTAATCTTTCTTGGCACTTTGTGCCTGCCTGTATCCGCTGGATCGGATGAGCGCCGGATCATCACCACAGGTGACAGCGATTATTTCGGCTTCGACTTACGAGCAGAGCAAGACGTCTCGCTTGACCAGTGCAAGCAGGCCTGCCTCGAAGACAGCCTGTGCCTCGCATTTACCTATAATATCAGTGCGCAGTGGTGCTTCTTAAAATCGGACTTCAAGGAGCTTAAACCCTTTACCGGAGCAATTGCCGGACGCGTAGAGTTGGTAGCAAGCGAACCGGATATCGGTGCGGCACCGCCCCTGACCTTTGTACCTGCATCGCTAATCGATGAGGCCCGCCGATACAAAAAAGAAACCTCTGCCGCGCCCACCGGCAGTACAGCAGGTTTTTCCGAAGTTTCCAAGGCCGCTGAGAATGCCCTTGCGGCAGGCGATCCTGTCAGCGCAAAGGAACATTTTCTTTCTGCTCTCTCTCACGGACGCAGCGATGCGAACCTTTGGAGCGGTCTGGCGCAGGCAGCTCTGGCGATCAAGACGCAAAAGAATTCTGAACAGCGCAAAATAAACAAAATCGCCCTTTCTGCAGCGCTAAACGGATATGCCTCCTCACGCACTGCAAGCCGCCGCGCAAAGGCATTACACCTGACTGCGAGGGCACTTGAAAAGCAAGGCTATTTCCGCCCAGCCCTTGAGACGTATAAGGCAAGTCTTGAACTAGCAAATGACGCCGTTGCGCAAGCCGAATTCACTGCGTTGCGAGCCCGCGAAGGCTTCCGTGTCACTGGCCATACGGTTGATTCAGATAGCCGTACACCGCGTATTTGCGCCCAGTTTTCAGAAGACCTCGCTAAAACCGGCACGGATTACGCGTCATTCATCACGGTGGATGGCGCATCGCCGAAAGCGATTGAAGCAAAGCAAAGGCAAATTTGCGTTGAGGGGTTAAGCCATGGGCGTAGTTTCCGTATCGTGCTGCGCTCTGGATTGCCTGCCGCCATTGGCGAGGTCTTGCTGCAACCTGTCTCGCTTAATGTTTATGTGCGCGACCGGGTATCGGAAGCGCGGTTTACGGGTAGCAACTTCGTTCTGCCGAGTACAGCGCGGCGCGGCATCCCTCTCGTTACAGTCAACACACAGCGGGCGGGCCTGGAACTTTTTCGTGTTGGGGAACGGGCAATTGCGCAAGTACTCAATGGATCAAAGTTTCTGCGTCAGCTTGACGGATATGACGTTACAAAAATTGGTCACACACTCGGCGCACCGGTGTGGACTGGTAGCATTGAAATTTCTTCCAAACTCAATACGGAAGTTATTACCAGCATTCCGATCGATAAAGCGCTGCCAACTCGCAAACCTGGAGTTTATGTGCTCACAGCGTTGCCTGACGGCCAACGAAAAGAGAATTGGAATACGCGCGCTACGCAGTGGTTTGTGATCTCAGACATTGGATTAGCGACCTTCGCCGGTGAAGACGGTCTCAACGTTTTTACCCGTTCTCTTGCAACTGCGAAGCCACTCAGCGGCGTAAAACTGCAACTACTGGCCCGCAACAATGAGGTGCTCGGTACGGCAACAAGTGGCCCCGAGGGACGCGCGATATTTCCCGCTGGATTAGCGCGCGGTGCAGGAAGCATGGCCCCGGCAGTCGTAATGGCAAATCATGGAGAAGGTGACTTCGTCTTCCTGGATATGACACGAGCCGGGTTTGATTTATCTGACCGCGGCGTAACAGGCCGCGCCGCGCCAGGCGTCCTGGATGTCTTTTCCTGGTTGGACCGAGGAATTTACCGCGCCGGGGAAACTGTACATGCAGCAGCGCTGGCACGGGATCACCTGGGCGATGCAGTGGCGGATTTACCTTTGACCTTTATATTCAGGCGCCCAGATGGGGTCGAAGATCGTCGTATGGTGAGTCATGATGTGGCGCTCGGCGGACATTTTGTTGATTATTCACTTCAAGCCAATGCGCAGCGCGGCACCTGGCAAGTTCTGGTTCACACCGATCCAAAATCCAAAGCAATTGCCGAGCAAAGCTTTCTGGTCGAAGATTTTATTCCCGACAGGGTCGAATTTGACATTGCCAGCACCCGAAAAACCATTTCTGCCGGTGGCAGTGTACCCGTGAATATCGATGGTCGTTTTTTATATGGAGCCCCCGCATCGGGCCTCGCGCTTGAAGGCGAATTGCGCGTTTCAACGCTACGCGAACGCGAAGAACTCTCTGGTTACTTCTTTGGTCTTGCGGACGAGGAAAAACAAACTACCCTTTCCTCGCTCGACGGCCTTCCGGTTTTAGATAAAGACGGCAAAGCCACATTTGAAGTGCACCTTGGCCAGACCCCGTCCACCACCCAACTTCTGAAAGCCTCAATCGTGACCCGCATGCGCGAAGGCGCTGGCAGAGCGGTCGAACGCACACTTGATCTACCGGTTTTACCAGTTGATACAATGATCGGTATTAAACCGGACTTTGATGATGGCCAAATGGCCGAAAACGCAGATGCGGCTTTTAACATTATCGCTGTTAATCCAGAAGGTTCAACCCAAGACCTTGGCGACTTAACCTGGTCGTTGGTCAAGCTTGAACGCAATTATCAATGGTATCGAAGTGGCGGGTCATGGCGCTATGAGCCGGTTGTTTTCACCAAGAAAATCGCCGATGGTCAGATTAATGCAACAGCCTCGGCACCGGTTAAAATCAGCTATCCGGTGACCTGGGGGCGTTACCGGCTCGAAGTATCGTCTGATAACGCCAATGGCCCCGCCACAAGCGTAGAATTTAATGCCGGGTGGCAGGTAGAGGCGACCTCTACAGAAACTCCCGATGGGTTGGAAATAGCACTGGATAAAGCAACATACTCGCCAGGTGAAACCGCCCAACTTAAGGTAACGCCGAGATTTTCAGGAGAACTGCTGCTCACAGTAGGTGCAGACAGGTTACATTTGGTTAAATCTGTCGCTATTCCAGCAGGTGGTGCAACCATTCCCATACCTGTGGGAGATGGTTGGGGGGCAGGTGCTTATGTTACAGCAACCTTGTTCCGGCCAGGCGAGGCACAAGAATCTCGCATGCCGCTGCGCGCTATTGGTGTTAAATGGCTCACGGTGGATCCAGGCCCGCGCAAGCTCGCCATTACACTCTCTCCGCCAGATAAGATATCCTCTGGGGAAACCCTCTCAATCCCGATTACCATTGCCGGGATCAAATCCGGTGATCAGGCCTTTGTAAGTTTAGCGGCAGTAGATGTCGGCATTCTAAACCTGACGAATTTCTCCTCACCAAATCCATCGGAATGGTATTTTGGCCAGCGGCGATTAGGTTTGGAAATCCGCGACATCTATGGCCGCCTGATCGATGGGTCACAAGGGGTCACAGGGCGCATTCGCACAGGTGGCGATGCCGGTGGAATGACTGCCAAGGGTAGCCCGCCAACAGAAAAGCTCGTAGCGCTCGTTTCTGGTCCGGTTTCTGTAGATGAAGACGGAAAAGCGCTGGTGAATTTCAACTTGCCCCAGTTTAACGGCTCCATACGGGTGATGGCAGTTGCATGGTCGAATAATGGAACAGGGCAAGGTACTGCTGACGTCATTGTGCGCGACCCAGTAGTTCTCACTGCCAGTGCACCAAAATTTCTTTCTCCTGGAGATGATGCCCAATTGCGAATTGATGTCGTTAATGCAGATGGTCCTGCCGGTGACTATGTACTCGACCTGGAGTCAGATGGGGCAGTGGAATTGGAAAATACCGTTGAGCCGCGGATTGTTCATCTTGCCGAAGGTGGCAAACATTCCGAAGTATTCCAAATAAGTGGTGTAACCACAGGTAACGCCGCCATATCATTGGTATTGTCTCATCCTGATGGCCTCAAGATTGGGCGGGTAATAAACCTTCCGGTGCGCCCCGCTGAGTTACCGGAAATGACCCGACAAATTGTTTCTCTCCCAGGTGGAGGTGGCAGATTGGCAGCTGGCCCAGAGCTCCTTGCTGGTAGTGACAGTGACAATGCATTGATCACAATTAGTGTTTCACGCAATTCTGGCTTTGAGACATCTTCCCTACTCATGGCATTGGATCGATATCCTTACGGATGCGCAGAACAAACCACCAGCAAAGCGTTGCCATTGCTTTACCTTAGTGAACTGCAGCCAGATAACACGTCTATCGATGCTGGGGCTCTGCGCCAAAGGGTACAGAGTGCTATAGACCGGGTATTATCATATCAGGCCTCCACTGGTGGATTTGGATTATGGAGCCCGGGAAGTGGTGATTTGTGGCTTGATGCATATGTTACAGACTTTCTGACCCGTGCACGTGAAAAAGCATTTAAAGTTCCTGACCAAGCCATGCTGTTGGCACTTGGAAATTTACAAAACACCCTTGCCTATCGAACCAACCTCGCAGAATACGGCAGCGAAATAGCCTATGCGCTCTATGTATTGGCACGCAACCGCAAGGCATCGGCAGGTAATCTGCGCTATTATGCCGACACCAAGCTTGATGCCTTCACAAGCCCTATGGCCCGTGCACAAATTGCAGCAAGTCTCGCCTTATATGGCGATCCAGTGCGCTCTGAACGCAGTTTTGCTTCTGCACTTCGCGCAGCTCAATCCACCAAGCAGGTAAGTCTTTCCAGGACCGATTATGGATCGAGCCTACGCGACGGTGCGGCAATGTTAGCGCTCGCTGCAGAAACCAAGCCTGCGCCCGCGCTAATTCCGGCCATGACGAAGCTGGTCTCATCTGCCCGTGGCAAGGCCAGATATACCAGCACACAGGAGAATGCCTGGATGGCGTTGGCTGCGCGTGCTGTATCAATTGCCGATGATGCTATTTCCCTTGAGGTTGACGGAACCACCCACTCTGGTGCGTTTTCCCGGCAACTAACCGGGCCAGACCTTACCGCCACACCGCTTACGATCATCAACAAAGGATCAGAACCACTCGAAGCCTCAATCAGCGTTTTAGCTGCCCCAACTTCGCCAGTGCCGGCGGGTGGGGATGGCTTCACCATTTCGCGCACCTATTATGCACTGGATGGCGCTGAAACCAGTATTGCCCAGGCGCGGCAGAACGAGCGGTTCGTTGTGGTGCTGAATGTTACTGAAAACAATACCTGGCCATCACGTGTACTTGTCTCGGACCTACTTCCCGCAGGTTTCGAGATTGATAACCCACACCTTATGGGCAGTGCTGAACTCGCCGGATTTGAGTGGTTAGGTGCAACTGATGTGGCCCTTACGGAGTTTCGCAGCGACCGGTTTACTGCTGCACTCAACCGGACGAACTCCAGCCCGCGCAGCTTTACCCTTGCCTATGTAGTGCGCGCGGTGACACCAGGAACCTACACGCATCCAGCGGCATATGTTGAAGATATGTACCGTCCGCAATTTAATGCCCGGACGGCCCGCTCGCTTATGCAAGTTTTGAACGCGGAACAATGAAAAAACAGAACTTCATAACAAGGGTGCTCGTTGCCGGATTTGGTCTGGCGCTCATCGTCGCGGTGGCGGATGGTCTCGACCGGAAATACCCCCCACCGTTATCACCCGAGTTTGAAGTGTCGTCGGAAGTTTCAGACCGCAATGGTGCGCTTTTGCGCGCCTTTGCAACGAGCGAAGGCCGCTGGCGGTTGGCAGTACGCCTGCAAAACGTGGACCCGGGCTTTCTGCGTATGCTGATCGCATACGAGGACCGCCGTTTCTGGTCACACCGTGGTGTTGATCCGTTGGCAATGACACGTGCCGGCATCCAATTGATCACAAACCAACGAATTGTCTCCGGCGGATCGACGATCACCATGCAGTTGGCGCGACTCCTGGAACCACGCAAAACGCGCTCTTTATCCGCAAAAATCACTCAGATTTTTCGTGCCATGCAGATCGAACGCCGCCTGACAAAAAAAGAAATTCTGGAACGTTATCTGACACTTGCACCATATGGCGGCAATCTTGAAGGTTTGCGTGCGGCGACACTGTCCTATTTTGGCCGCGAACCGGTTCGTCTCAGTTCAGCTGAAGCAGCTCTTCTGGTCGCATTACCACAACTACCTGAGCGCCGCCGCCCGGACCGCAACCCGAAAGGGGCTGAAAAAGCACGCGATCGGGTGCTGGCACGCATGGTGCAAGCGCAAGTAATCGGCGCCGGTGAGGTCGAGCGGGCCAAAGCAAATTCTACACCACAGACCCGCCGCCAAATGCCCGCCTATGCAGCCCATTTAACCCAGTTGGCGCGCACCGAAAACCGGCAACAACTGACTTTGGATCGTAATGTTCAGGCCGCGCTTGAAAAATCCGCCCGCGACGCGGTGAGTCGGCTTGGCCCAAAAGTTTCTGTCGCCATGGTCTTGGCAGACATTCAAACCGGCGAGATACTTGGCCAGACCGGGTCGGCAGATTTTTTCGACAGTAGTCGCTCTGGTTGGATCGATATGACGAGGTTTCCCCGCTCTCCCGGCTCTGCGTTGAAGCCATTAATATACGGGCTTGCCTTTGAAGAAGGTCTAGCCGCGCCGCAGACGGTTATTGAGGACCGCCCGGCAAATTTTGCAGGTTACCGGCCACGCAATTTCGACATGACCTATCAAGGTGACGTTTCAGTGCGCCACGCTTTACAAATGTCACTCAATGTACCTGCAATTCGTCTGCTGGAATCAGTCGGTTCAGCCCGACTGATATCGCGCATGCGTCGTGCCGGTGCCACACCACAGCTGCCTAGAGGTGGCACACCCGGTCTCGCGATAGGTTTGGGCGGCGCAGGCGTAACGCTGATGGGCCTTGTTCACCTGTATGGCGCAATAGCAAATGGTGGCCGCGCGGTGACCCTGCAGGATGGTTTGCAACGTTCTCCACCAAACAACGTTGGATCAACAGTACTTGGCGAAATAGCTGCCTGGCACGTGAGCGACATTCTCGCTGGCGTACCCCCGCCCGATGGTGCGGCGCGGCGAGCAATCGCCTACAAAACCGGCACGAGCTATGGCTATCGCGACGCGTGGTCTGTCGGTTATGACGGCCGGTATGTTTTAGGCGTTTGGGCAGGACGCGCCGACGGCGCATCCGTTCCCGGCCTCACTGGGCGCAGCGCTGCTGCACCTATTTTGTTTGAAGCCTTTGCCCGATCTGGTATTAATCCAGTTCCACTCCCCCAGGCACCTGCAGGCGCATTACGACTTGCATCCGCTGAACTGCCTTTTTCTTTGCGGCGATTTTCTTCGAGCGACAACCAGCTTGTCAACGCTAACTCGACGGAACCGTCCCCGAAGATCGTTTATCCTCCGCAAGATGCACACATTGATTTAGGCCTTTCTGATACCGTCAACGCAGCGCCACTCGTCCTCAAATTGCAAGGTGGCCGTGCGCCTTTCCGCTGGCTCGCAAACGGCGCACCCCTGCCCGGTCCGTCAAGGCGGCGGCAAGCAATGTGGACACCGGATGGTAGCGGGTATTCCACTCTGACCGTCATCGATGCGTCTGGGCGCACCGCCAGTGTTAAAGTTTTTCTGCAATAGATCTAATTTACTGTCGCAGTTCCCTTTGCAAATAGAGTTTAGTTGAAAATGCTATGACCGACAAATATCACAAACTCGTGTCCTGCACCCCTATAACTGCTCCAGTTTGGTATAGTTTTATTTGGTGTTCAGGGGAGGTGGTTGATGACCCGAAAACGATTTCCAGAAGAAGATATATTGGGAATACTGCGTCAGATTGAGTTGGGTTTATCTTCAGGTAGTACTGTTGAGATGGCGATCCGGACAGCTGGTATCAGTGAAGCGGGCACTGTCAGAAGAAAGTTACTTGAGGCCAGGGTGGCGGCAACCTGGTCTGACCAAATGAACAAACCCAGCCCTTTCCGTTTTTTCAAAACGTCTCCTGAAGTTATCAGGCTCGCTGTGATGATGTATGTGCGGTTTCCACTTTCCCTGCGCAATGTCGAGGATCTTCTCCACGAACGTGGCATTGATGTGAGTTACGAAAACGTGCGTGCCTGGTGGAACAGATTTGGGCCATTATTTGCAGCAGAAATTCGAAAGAAACGGCCTTCATTGATGAAAGAATTTCCGCAGTGGAAATGGCACTTGGACGAGGTTTTCGTGCGGATCAATGGCAAAACCCGTTATCTCTGGCGTGCTGTTGATCACAAAGGTGAAGTGCTTGAGGAATTTGTCAAAAAAAGAGGGATCACAAGGCAGCACTTAGGTTTATGAAGAAGGCAATGAAACGCTATGGTCGCCCGAGAACAATTGTTACTGATCGCCTTCGTTCATACCGAGCAGCGATGAAAGTAACTGGAAACGCTGATCGTCAGGGAACCGAACGTTGGTTAAACAACAGGGCGGAAAACTCCCATCAACCCTTTCGGAGACGAGAACGAGCCATGCTCGGATTTAGAAATGCAGCAACACTTCAGAAATTCGCCTCGGTTCATTCTTCATTCCACGACCAATTCTACCTCGAACGCCACCTCACCAATCGTCAAACCTGCAAATTCAACCGACCATCGCACTTGAAGAGTGGCGCCAGTTTGCAACGTGACGCTTGCTGTCAAAGGACTTGCAGTGCCTGCATCATGTTACTCTGACAATGCCCTCAGAAGGTCTGCTTTGTCCGGAGGGTTCTCTAATTCCAGGCTTGTAGTCAAGCGCTTCTTCATTGTACCTGCCGGGTTCACTGTTCTCTTCGCGGTAGATTTTCCTCCGCATCATGGCTTCAGAAGACGTTGGTGGATCAATGTGTGAAACGCGGTTGTCCAAATGGCATCGCAAAGCCTGCGTCGATCTCACCTCTGCCATCGTCCCGGCTGGGACATGGTATCCGCGCTTGCGGATTCAGGTTTCTTTTATGTGCGGGCCTCCTTGTTGGTCCAGAAGAACTCTGTTCCATCACACCACATGCGATGCATGATAACAGCCAGCTTTCTCGCCACAGCGATCTTGGCCTTTTTGAAGCCGATGCGTTTTGCCAGCCTGACACCCCATGCCTTGATCGAACACCATTTAGGCACCCGCGTCAGCAGAACGCCGGCCGCTTCGAACAGATAACACCGCAACATCGCATCGCCGCATTTGGATATCCGCCCGGTTCGATCGATCTCGCCGGAAGCGTAGCGTTTCGG
>CAJQND010000039.1 GCA_905479595.1 uncultured Hyphomicrobiales bacterium | reverse complement strand
GCCACAAAAACAACAGCGAGTATTAACGAACAGGGAGCCGCACGTTCAGTTCATGCGTCTTCTGCGGTGCCACGTGGAGTTAATAAAACCTCTTTGATCTTTGCTGGCAGAGTAGGCTGTAAAATCTCAATTGCCCTTTCTTTAAGTGCTTCGTGACCATCTGAATTTTCAAACAACAAAGCATCTACAGAGACAACTATTGCACCAGTTGCTTCATTGAAATCCACAACATGCAGGTCTAATAGCGTTTGGGTTTCACCAGACATAATACGCCTCTTTTACTGTCCCACTAAGTTACTGATCTCATTGAACCCGATCGGACGTCTAGCGGCCCTGTACCTACCAACTTGGCGATTATACTACCTCGCAGAATGGGAGATGTTCTACCCGTTCTGATCTATTTGCGACTTTCGCTTTTTAAACATTACGCTGGTGACTAAAATGCCAAGAGCTACCGCAATATGTCCGAGTAAAAGCTCACTATACCAGACCCACGCGCCCGCGGCGAAACAGAAAATCATTGTCCACATGGCGCTTAAGTACACCATAATTTGAAATTTTTGCGCTGGCGGAAGCCCGTTAAGCTGGTTCTTGTCGGCGTCCATAACTATTTCGTAGTGATCTCTCATTGC
The DNA here is from genome assembly GCA_905479595.1 of uncultured Hyphomicrobiales bacterium. Taxonomy (GTDB): domain Bacteria; phylum Pseudomonadota; class Alphaproteobacteria; order Rhizobiales; family CAJQND01; genus CAJQND01. Next base: position 13,656 of record CAJQND010000039.1, on the reverse strand, counting down.
AAAACTCCTTTTGACTTTTAACGGGAAAATCACCTCCAGAGATCACCAACATGTGGATTTAAGTATTGGCCCCTCCGGGTGAGCAACACGCGCTAGTCATTTTGGTTCGCAGTTCGATTGGCGTTTTCTAGACAAGCTGTGGTGAAGGACGTTTGGGTTACGACAAGAGATGATTTCTGGTTCATCGTAGCCTCCTTCTAGCTGAGTAATGAGTGTCGCATTTACCAGCGCTATCGTGCCCATTGCCGCCAATGTCGCGCTCATCTGCTTCCCCATCGCCGTCTGCGTGCTGAAAAGATAAGCACTTTGGGTTTGGTCATTCGGTCAGACTAGGTTGCCGCCACCTTGGCCTCAAGCAACTTTACTCTGACACTGCCGTGAAAATCGCTAAACTGCATTGAACAAGCGTTAGCCAGCCCCAAAAATTCTATCCGTAAATGGTGCAAAAATTGGGACTGGGCAATGTGTGCCTTTAAATAATTTGGGGGACTATTTTATCTCCCTGAGAAGCGCGGCGCAGGCGCTAGCAACACCGACACCAGCCTTTTCGTTTCCAGGCAAAACAGCCCAGCCGCCCTCTTCAATTAGAACGGTCTGCTTATACATGACTTCTTTTTGGAAGGTGGTGAGCGCCTGCGTCCCTGCATCTGCACGCTGAAAATTGTCTACACAAATGGGAGCCAAGACGGAAACCACAGCATTTCTGGAAGCTTCCATGCTTTGTTTCTCTGCGGTGCCTCCAAGCACCCAACCACCCAGACCAAAACCCAGGGTCACGGTTGCAATGGTGCCAATACCAGCACCCTGCAGAAGCCGCTTGCACGATTCCGCATCGAACATAGAAGTTTTTATCATAAATATTTCCTCTCATCCGGCAGGGCCAAAAACGAAGGAAAATTAACACCACAATGGTGTTTCATTGATCAAACTAAATTTTGCCGGAGCATGCACAAGCGCACTCTGGTGCGCGCTGTTCGCCAACAGTATGGCATGCTAACAGATTATCTCCAAGTTAAGTGATGCCTCACAGTTCCACTCGGGTCGTCAGCTTGCCGCCTGGCTTGGGCTGGTTGGGGCGCTGAAAGACGTCACCAACAGCGCGAGCTAACCCGGTATTTGCTTAAAGAAAGTGGAAACTGCGCTTGAATGCTTTAATTTTCCTAAAGTTTAAACTCTAGTGGCAACCCTAACCGGTCGCAGCGCGGTGCTTCAATAATTGACAGCTCATTCCAGCACTTCGGGCAAGCTCCACCATGAATACTCACTGGATCATGGCAAATCAGACATTTTGGCGGCATAAGAAAGTTGACCGCCAGCCCGCCGAGCAAGCGAGCGTTCTTTCCCAGCCCGGAAATTCTCTGAACAGAAGTCATGGGCACGCCATGGTGATGGGAAAGCTGTATAGATGCAAGCGGTCGGATTGACCGGAGTTAACCGAATACGGCATATAGCGCGAATGAACGATACAGCTCCCAGCAATCACATGTTGTTTGACCGGGCACGGTTACGCACTCGCAGGGCGAAATACGCTCCGGTAGCTCCGGTCTTCTTCGATCAATTCATGGCAGACGAAGTTTGCGACCGGCTTTCGATGATCAAGCGCACGTTTCAAACAACCTTGCTGACCAGCGCCGCTCCGGCGCTTGTCCACCAGCTTGCCGATACCAGCCCTTCCACAAATATCTTCACAATGGACACTTGCGCTGAGCGCCTGACCAACGCTCTTCATCCAGCTGTCATAGGTGACGAAGAAGCATTGCCATTTGCCAATGAAAGCCTTGGGTGCATCATATCTTTGCTGAGCCTGCAATTCGTCAATGATCTGCCTGGGGCTCTAATTCAAATGCGCCGGGTGTTACAACCTGACGGATTGTTTATTGGAGCCATGCTTGGAGGCGAGAGTTTACGCGAGTTACGGGAGGTTTTTATTCAGGCTGAAAGCGAACTATGCGCCGGTGTCGCTCCGCGAGTTGCACCTTTCACCGACGTGCGCGATGGCGGTGCGCTTTTGCAGCGGGCAGGGTTTGCCTTGCCGGTAGCAGACAGTGATAAGGTTACAGTGCGCTATGGTTCAATGCTGGAATTAATACGCGATTTACGCCATCTCGGCTGGGCGAATGCCTTGATTGAACATGCCCCCGGGCTGATGCGCCGCGACGTGATTGCGCGCGCTGCTAACCTTTATGAAGAACGCTTTGCAGATGAAGATGGGCGATTGCGTGCAACGTTTCAGATGGTCTGGTTAACTGGATGGGCTCCACATGAAAGCCAACAACGCCCGCTGAAGCCAGGGAGTGCCAAAATGCGCCTGGCCGATGCATTAGATACCGCAGAAACAGTAATAAAACCTTCAAGCGAAGAAAACGATTAGATTGACAACAAGGCCGTCGCGACTTTTTCAAATAACTCGTTCAGCACCGTTTCCCCGAGCAACCACACTGCAGGCGTAATAACGACGGCGACTCCCCCCGCGATCAAACCATATTCAATGGCGGTTGCACCATCGGTATCAGCGACAAATTTCACTTTCATTGTTTTAAGATCATTCATCTCCGGTTCCTCTGCGTTACTTTCCGTGGTTTACAGCGCGTCAATCAAATGTGCGATCAACGGTTTGTCAGCGGGCGGCATATCGAATTGACGCAACCGCATGGGCTTCACCCATTTTAGTTCCTGGCCCTCACGTCCAGTCAAAATTCCACTCCAGCGCCTGCACACATAAAGTGGCATTAGCAGGTGAAACTCCTCATAGGCGTGGCTGGCAAATGCCAACGGTGCCAAACAGGACGCCGTGACATCAATCCCAAGCTCTTCAGCAAGCTCACGGATCAACGCCGCTTCCGGCACCTCACCCGGCTCTACCTTGCCGCCAGGAAACTCCCATAGGCCAGCCATTGATTTGTCTTCGGGCCGTTTCGCGATCAGCACCCGGCCATCCACATCAACTAGCGCACAAGCTGCGACAAGCAAAAGTGAATTGCCGTTTCGATTCTCAGGATCAGTCACAAAAGTTAACAATGCGCTAGGGAATGCCGCCACTCATGCACTTTTGACGGAAAAATCCACTCAAGGTTAAAAGGCACTGAATCGCCGGATCACATGCTTATTAAAATGCGATCAACTCCGGTAATCAGCATTAATCTGAATATAACGCTCGGTCAGGTCGCAGGTCCAGACCGTCGACTTTCCTTTGCCGCCGGTCCCCACATCAACCTTGACGATGATATTTTGGCCTTTCATGTGGGGAACAACACTCGCCTCGCGATATTCAGGGTCACGCTCTCCACGTACAGCAACCCGCACGCCGCCAATCCAGATTTTAAGACGGTCGCGATTGGCTGCTTCACCAGATTTTCCAACCGCCATTACAATGCGGCCCCAGTTGGCGTCTTCCCCGGCAATGGCTGTTTTCACCAACGGCGAATTTGCAATCGACATGCCGATGCGCCGTGCCGCAGTATCATCTTCAGCGCCGCATACGTCGATTGTGACAAATTTTTCTGCGCCTTCGCCGTCGCGCACCACCTGATGGGCAAGACCGAGAACCACTTCATCAAAGGCTTTGATAAATTGTTTAAGGCGTGGGTCGTCAGCGTTTTCAAAATCTTGCGTGTTTCCTGTTGCCCCCGTAGCAAATGCCATAAGCGTATCTGATGTGGAGGTGTCTCCATCAACAGTAATGCAGTTGAAACTTTTGCCGGCAGAGCGTGCGAGAATTTCCTGGAGGACGGGAGCCGGTATCGCTGCGTCAGTAAACACATAAGCCAGCATCGTCGCCATATCAGGCGCTATCATGCCTGAACCTTTGGCAATACCATTGATTGTTACCCATTTTCCGCAAAGACGCACCCGCGCTGTCGCTGCCTTGGGAAATGTGTCGGTTGTCATAATTGCCTGAGCGGCTTGTGGCCAATTTCCTGGCGCGGCCCGTTTTACCCCGCGGCCGAGGACCTTGGTGATCCTTGAAGCATCTAACGGTTCACCGATGACGCCTGTTGAGGCGAGGAAAACTTCATTCTGATTACAACCAATGAGTTTGGCGGTTTGTTTCGCGGTTTCGCGGGTCGCTGCCAGACCACGTTTTCCGGTAAACGCATTGGCATTGCCTGAATTAACCACCAGTGCGCGGGCCCGGCCATTGGCGATATTGGCTCGACACCATTCCACTGGTGCGGAGGCGGTTTTCGATTGGGTGAAGACCCCAGCCGCTATTGTACCCTCATCCAGAACACACACCAGAACATCGGTCCGGCCGCGATATTTCACCCCAGCCGCCGCTGCACTCATACCTACGCCGCCAACCTCAGGGAGGTCTGGAAACCGCGCCGGTGCAAGAGGCGATACATGATCAATCTCAGCCATTGCCCCTCTCAGACTGGTTTCGAACCAAATTGCACAGCGCGTGCCAAGATTTTACTTGGGCGCTTTGCCTTCTTCTTCGTCTTTTTTAATCTTCGCATTGATGGCATCACGCAACTTGGCAAGATCAGGGTCCAAAAGTTCGACATTTGAACGTTTGCGGAAATCAGCCACAAGATCCTGAACTTTTTTGCGTAACAAAATCGTCTTCAGACCCTGTTCGATGTCCTCATAGGGCTTGTGCTCCCCTTCCTTGAAGTCTTCAAGTTTAACAACGTGCCAGCCAAATGGTGTTTTAACCGGTCCACCGAATTGGCCAGGCTTCAGGTCGAATACAACCTTAGAGAAAGCCGGCACCATTTCTTCCGCCAGGAAATATCCAAGATCGCCGCCTTGTGCCGCAGCGCTGTCCTTTGACACTTTCTTGGCAAGTGCCGCAAAATCCTCGCCGCCCTTTACCTGGACAAGAATTGCCTTCGCTTCTTCTTCCGATCCAACCACAATGTGCCGCGCCCGGGCACGCATACGCGGCTCGGTGTTTTTCTTCTCTTTGTCATAGACTGAACGGACATATTCCTTGGTGATCTGTGGTTTGATCTTTTCTTCGAAATACGCATCGCGCAGCGCTTTAAGCTGATAAAAACGTTGCCGACGTTTGAATTCGTCGGTTTGGGCAATCTTTGCCCCAACAGCAGCCTGCGCGATCAGATGGCGTTCGATCAGATATTCCACCACAAAGGGATAGCGGGCTTTTGGCGGAATTGACGAAATCTGCGCAAGAATATCATCCATTGCGAGGCGGATATCGGAGGTGCGGATTTCCTGCCCGTTAACCCGGGCAATAACCTTGTCTTCTTCCTGCGCAGCCACCGGCGCGGCATATGGAAAAAGTGCTGCTATTGCCAGCATCGTCGCGGCTGGCAAAGTTTTTCTCAAATTCATCATCATTGGTCTTACAACCATTCCCTATTTGTCGAAAAAATCGGCGAAACTGGCGGTTTCACTTGCGCGTTATGCAACATCCTCCCGTGATGCACAATGGTTTAGCCCATACGCCAAAAAATCATCATTATTTGGTGTCTTTTTGGCCACACTGACGAAACGGTCAGATCACTTGATATCGCAGACGATTGACAGGACCCATAGCTTTACCTATCTCCAACGCAGCATTCAGCATTCGTTCATCTGAGAGGTATTAAAAGCGCTGCCGGTAAACTAAAGATTCATCGCGCAGAATTGCCGCAGTCCATTGCACTGGCCTGCCCGCTTGATTAGAACGCACATAACAAACTGCTGCGCAGCGCGCAAACTGCATCATTTGATGCCTGATTAGGGATAAAATCACCATGGCCGCTTTCGGGTCACTTGCAAAGAAAATTTTTGGTTCCGCGAATGACCGCAAGCTCAAGAGCTATCGCGCCAAAATTGCTGAAATCAACGCCTTGGAACCAGAGCTTGAAGCCTTGAGCGATGCGCAAATACGCGAACGCACGGACATGTTCCGCCAACAAGTTGCAGATGGCGCGTCATTAGACACGCTGCTGGTTCCAGCATTTGCCACTGTGCGCGAGGCTGCCAAGCGCACCCTTGGCCAGCGCCATTTCGATGTGCAGCTCATTGGCGGAATGGTTCTCAACGATTCAAACATTGCTGAAATGAAAACCGGCGAGGGCAAAACCCTGGTCGCAACTTTGCCAGTTTATCTAAATGCCCTGACCGGGCGTGGGGTTCATGTGGTCACGGTCAACGATTATCTCGCCTCTCGCGATGCCCAATGGATGAGCCAGGTTTATGAGTTTCTTGGTCTCACCACCGGTTGCATTGTTCATGGCATCGATGACGAAGCGCGCAAAGCCCAATATGCTTGCGACGTCACTTATGCCACCAACAATGAATTAGGCTTCGACTATCTGCGCGACAATATGAAGTACCAGCTCGATGAGATGGTTCAACGTGGCCACTACTATGCCATTGTTGATGAAGTCGATTCAATTCTCATCGACGAAGCCCGCACACCGCTGATCATCTCAGGTGCCATCGAAGATAAGACCGATCTTTATGTAACAATTGATAAACTCGCACCCTCCCTGGTTCCCGAGGACTATGAGGTTGATGAAAAGGCCAGATCGGTTAGCCTCACCGATCAGGGTAATGAACATGCTGAGCAATTGCTCACCGAGGCCGGCCTGATGCAGGGCGATTCTCTTTATGACATCGAAAACGTCACAATTGTCCATCACATCAACCAGGCGCTGAGAGCGCACACGCTTTTCCAGCGCGACCGCGACTACATTGTGAATAACAACCAGGTGATCATCATTGATGAATTCACTGGTCGCATGATGGAGGGACGACGGTTTTCAGAAGGCCTGCACCAGGCCCTTGAAGCAAAAGAAGATGTTGCCATCCAGCCGGAAAACCAGACGCTTGCGTCGATCACATTCCAGAACTATTTCCGGTTGTATGAAAAGCTCGCCGGGATGACCGGCACAGCCACGACGGAAGCCGATGAGTTCGCTGATATTTACAGCCTTGAAGTCCTTGAAATCCCTACAAATGTGGACATTACGCGCATTGACGATGACGACGAAGTTTACCGCACCGAAGGTGAAAAACATGTTGCGATCACCGAAACAATAATTGATTGCCAAAAGCGCGGCCAACCTATTCTTGTCGGCACAACTTCGATCGACAAGTCGGAACTGCTTGCCGACATGCTGAAAAAGAAAAGCATCCCGCATAACGTGCTCAACGCGCGTTATCATGAACAAGAAGCCCAAATCATTTCCCAGGCGGGGCAAGTTGGTGCTGTCACAATCGCCACCAATATGGCTGGTCGCGGCACAGACATTCAGCTTGGTGGCAATGCGGATATGCGCATTCAGGTTGAGCTCGGCGATGAACCGGATGAAAAGGCAGCCGATGCAATCCGTGCAGAAGTTGCCGACGCCAGAGAAAGCGTGCTGAAGGCCGGTGGACTTTATGTGATCGGCACTGAGCGTCATGAATCGCGGCGTATTGATAATCAGTTGCGCGGCCGTTCCGGGCGCCAGGGCGACCCTGGCCACTCGCGATTTTATCTGTCGCTTGAAGACGACCTTATGCGTATTTTCGGCTCAGAACGCATGGATTCCATGCTTCAAAAACTCGGCCTAGAAGAAGGCGAGGCAATCACCCACCCATGGATCAACAAGGCCCTGGAAAAAGCCCAGCAAAAAGTTGAAGCACGCAATTTCGACATCCGTAAAAACTTGCTGAAGTTCGATGACGTTATGAACGATCAGCGAAAGGTCATTTTTGAACAACGCATCGAGATCATGGCTGATGACGACGTATCCGATATGATTTCCGATATGCGCCATGATGTTATCGCCGCCATTGTGAACGAACATATCCCGCCCAAAGCCTACGCGGAAGAATGGGACGCAGAAGGGTTGCATGAACGCGTCCAGGAGATATTCAACCTGGAGCTGCCCATCAAAGACTGGGCGGATGAAGAGGGCATTGCGGATGAGGAAATTCGCGAGCGCACCTCAAAAGCTGCTGAAAGTGCCTATGCGGAACGCCGCGCGGCACTCGGTGATGAATTTGCCCCACATGTAGAAAAATCAGTACTTCTGCAAACCCTCGACAATCTGTGGCGCGAACATTTGGTCACACTTGACCACTTGCGCCAGATTGTTGGCATACGCGGATATGGGCAACGTGACCCACTGAACGAATACAAAACTGAAGGGTTTACCCTGTTTGAGGCGATGCTCGAGAAACTCCGTGAGACCACCACCGCTCATCTCATGCGGGTAGAACTTTCAGGTTCACCGGACTCCATGTTTGATGAAGAATTACCGGAAATGGAAGGTCATCATCTCGATCCAACCACCGGCGAAGACGATATGTTCGAAAGCAGTTTTGCCTTTGAGACGCCTTCCATTGACGGCGACCGCTCCCGTAGCAAGGAACGCGAACCAGAAAACCCGGAAACATGGGGCAAGGTCGGACGCAACGAACAATGCCCTTGTGGCTCTGGTAAAAAATTCAAACACTGCCATGGAGTTCTGGTCTGACCTCCATGGCCAACCGCATCTTTCTTTCTCTTGCGATCATTGCCCTGATGTTAACAGCGGCCGTTACCGGTTGGATAATCTTTGGCCGGGCAACTCAGTCGGTTACAATGTCTGGTGACGGGCTCGTTGTTACTGCTTCAGACATGGGAGGTGGCTTTTCTCTCGTTGATGAAAATGGAAAACCGGCAACTGAACAAAACTATTCCAGCAAATTCGCTTTGGTTTACTTTGGGTATAGCTTCTGCCCGGATGTCTGTCCGACTGGTCTTCAGACGATCTCTAGTGCAATTGAAAAATTGGGGCCAGATGCTGACAAAGTCGTTCCGGTTTTTATTTCCGTTGACCCTGAACGTGATACGCCCGACCAGTTGAAGGAATACACGAACTTGTTCCATGACCGCATGGAAGGGTTGACTGGCAGCAAATCCCAAATCGACGAACTGACCAAAAGTTTTCGCGTTTACTATGCTATTCGGAAAGATCAGGACCCGGAGAATTATCCGGTCGACCATTCATCGTTCACATACCTGATGGATGGAGATTGGAAAATTCGCGCAGTTTTCCGCCACGAAGTAACACCTGACCAAATGGCCAAAGCAATCAAGACAGTGCTTTAGCTGCAATAGACTACCATCATAACCATAGCCTGAAACAAGCTGTCCTATGTCACCGTCAAAAGTTTCTGAAATGCCGGGACGAACCTGCAGATGGAAGTATTTCAATTTTCGCCACAACACCGAAGTTGGTTACATTTTACAATCGAAGCGATTATCGTAGTCAAATCATTTCCCGGCGAATAGAAAATTCCAATGACGACAGACCAAATTATCTTGTTTTCCTTACTCGGCGGCGTCTTCGCCATGCTGATTTGGGGCCGCTTTCGTTATGACCTCGTGGCATTCTCAGCGCTGGTGATTGCGCTGATAGCAGGCGTGGTCGATACCGATTCCGCTTTTAGTGGCTTTGGTCATCCAGCAACCGTGATTATTGCCCTGGTGCTGATTGTATCGCGAGGGTTGTTTGCCTCTGGCGCAATTGAGATTGTCACCCGTCATATGATTGACGCAGCAAGACCCTTGGCAGGCCACATCGCCGTCATGTCTGGTATAGCGGCAACTCTTTCCGCACTGATGAACAACGTCGCTGCGTTAGCTTTGCTTATGCCGGTGGATTTGCAAGCTGCAACCAAAGCCAAACGCTCGCCAGCACTCACTTTGATGCCCCTGTCATTCGCATCCATCCTTGGGGGCATGATCACGCTTATCGGCACGCCACCCAATATTGTTATTGGCCAGTTTCGCGAAAAGGCTCTTGGCGAGGCATTTTCAATGTTTGATTTCGCGCCGGTTGGAATTGTCGTCGCAGTGGTCGGCATCATCTATGTCGCCACAATTGGTTGGCGGTTAATCCCGGCTGAACGGTCCAAACACGACACGTCTAAAGAACTTGAAAATCTCGAAGGCTATATTGCTGAAGCAGTTGTGCCGGAAAAATCCGCCGCCATTGGCACCAAAGTGCGCGACCTATACCCAATGGCGGAGGAGAATGATGTCTGGGTACTTGGCCTCGTGCGCCGGGGCAAAAGGCTGCCGGGATACGCCCGCGCTGAAGAAATCCGTAAAGGTGATATCCTGGTGCTTGAAGCAGGACCGGATTCGATAGAAGCTTTTGTCGGAGCCGCTGGTCTCGAATATGCGGGTTCTGACAAACATTCCGGCACATTCGCCGGCTCGCTTTCACTTGTTGAAGTGGTAGTTCCTGACACCGCGCGGATTGCCGGGCGCTCGGCGATTGATTTGCGGTTGCTCTATCGCCAGGGCGTAACCCTGCTTGGGGTTTCGCGTGAAGGAAAGCGGTTTCGCGACAGGGTGCGCAAACTCCAAATCAAACCAGGCGATATTTTACTCCTGCTTGGGCCTGCGGAATCGGTTTTTGATACGGTGAGTTGGCTCGGATGCCTGCCCCTAGCCGAACGTGGACTAAATGTCACCCAGCGCCAGAAGGCATGGCTGGCGGTTGGATTGTTTGCTCTTGCGATCACACTTGCCAGTACCGGCGTTCTTTATCTTCCGGTGGCTTTGGCGGCATGTGTTGCGCTTTATGTATTGTTGCGCATCGTTCCCTTGCGTCAGGTCTATGAAACCATTGAATGGCCCGTTATTGTCCTTCTTGGCTCACTTATTCCCATTGGGACAGCGCTTGAAGCCTCCGGGGGAACCGCCCTGATTGCCCAACAGATTGTTTCCTGGACAACCGGCTACTCTCCGGTGGTGGTGCTGACCGTGCTGATGATTATTACGATGACCTTGTCTGATGTTCTCAACAATGTTGCGACGGCCCTGATTGCAGCTCCCATTGCAGTTGATGTGGCCGGCAAGCTGGATGTTAATCCAGATCCATTCCTGATGGCGGTTGCTGTTGCGGCGTCTTGTGCTTTTCTGACCCCGATTGGCCATAAGAACAATACGATCATTATGGGCCCGGGTGGGTATCGCTTCGGCGACTACTGGCGCATGGGCTTACCACTGGAAATTCTGGTGGTTGCAGTATCCATTCCGATGATTTTGATTGTGTGGCCATTGTAAAATTAAATATAAAAATCTCCCTAATTCAATTTTATCGCCATTTTCTTGACGTTATATTGAGTAAAACACAAGATTGACCAGATATACTTAGATTATGTATATCTTAAATAGCTTGTAATACTCAAAACCACGCCTCCATGTCGAGTAACATGGGGCTTGGGCGAGATGTGTTCGCCCGTCAAGAAGAAGGATCGACCGGAATGTCTATTACCCGCAGACAATTCACTATCGGCACAGCAGCTGCCGCCACGCTTGGATGGAACGCGCCTGGATTTGCCGCCAGCGATTCATCGGCATATTTCAATGGCGCTTCAGATGACCACGGCTTCAGATACCGGCGTACAAATTTTGACAAGATCAAGCCGCGCTGGAAACGCCAGTTTGTTCAGTATTATAGCCCGGAGCCGCAGGGCACCGTGGTGATCGATACGAAGAACCATTTCCTTTATGTGATCTTTGCCAACAAGACAGCTCTGCGCTATGGGGTTGGCGTTGGCCGTGAGGGATTTCAATGGTTTGGCCGTGCCGAGATTTTGCGCAAGGCCCGCTGGCCGCGTTGGGTGCCGCCACCCGAAATGCGCCTGCGCCAGCCAGAATTGCCGCTGGCGGTTGAAGGCGGACCTTCGAACCCGCTTGGTCCGCGCGCGCTTTATCTCTATGACGGCAAAAGAGATCTGGGCTACCGGTTACACGGCACCACCGAGCCGTGGAGTATTGGTGGCAATGTATCGAGTGGGTGCATTCGCATGTTCCCCGAAGATGTGATCGACCTTTACCAGCGCTGCCCTATCGGCACGCGCGTATTGGTGTTGAAACACATCGCCTCTAACGCCGGATAGGCGAAACTGTAAAAGCTGGGGAGCATAAGAAAACCAAATGCCAGGTTCAAAAGCAGTTATTGCTGCAGCATGTTTAGCGTTTGCAGCGTTAACATCGGGGTGTGCGAGTAACAAAAGTGTTGCGACACCGGAAACAATTTCCGCTGATGGGACAAATGCGCCCGTCGGCGGCGGTTTGAACGTGACCCCGGGTAGTGAGGAAGACTTCCAGGTCAATGTGGGCCGGCGCACGTTCTTCAAGAAGAGCTCCGCCTCTTTGGACAGCACCGCCAACGAAACCCTGGATAAACAGGTCGCTTGGTTGTCTCAATACCCGCAAGTGCAGGTGAAAATTCAGGGCTTTGCCGATGACCCCGGTTCGGAAAGCCAGAACGTTGCCCTGTCGCAAAAACGCGCTGATGCGGTGCGGAATTACCTGATTTCGCGCGGTGTTTCCGCCACCCGGGTTTATGCAAAGGGCTATGGCACGCAGCGTAAAGTGCGTGATTGCGCCGAACTTGCATGCAAGTCTCAGAACCGCCGGGTGGTAACCAATCCGCAAAACGCACCAGCATCGTAATAATTACAACCCGGATTTCTTCATTTAATTTCAATGGATTACTTGAAGGATCGAAACCTGAAGAAAGAATAACTTCCAGTTCATCTCCTATTCAGGTAATATAAGTTACATTTCGCAACAATACAGAACAGTTTACTGACTGGATGAAATGCGATGATGAAGAAAATTACAGTTTTATGTGCATTGATGGCGCTTACAATTGTTTCGTACGCGTCGTCCGCAAACGCTCGGATGACCTACGCCACCTGGGTGCGCCATGGCGACGCCTATATGGCGACCGGAAAACTGGCTGGTGAAACCCAATCTTTCCGCGTCAAGATCGTCCGCAAAGGCAATCGGTTTATTGTCAGAACCCCACTTGGCGATCATGCATTGTCTCCGCAAGGGTCCTCGGTGGTTTTCAAAGTGCGTATTAAAAAGTCCTGGGCGCGGATCATCTGGAACCGCCAAAAGGCAACAATCCGCTACAATAATCAAACCGGTAATGTCAGTTTGCGCCGCGCAAGCCGTTAGGTTGTAAACTAAGCGCTTTGCATTTTTAGCGCGATCAACTTATCCGTGCTCGGCTTCGCCTCCGCTCGGGTTGATCTTGAACCATCCGGCACGATCTCGCTCGTCGCTCCTTTGTGTTTTTATATCGCTCACGGCAGTTGGCTTTCGCCAACGCCTCCGCGAGGGCGGCCTGACCGGCCGGGAGCCAGTCAGCTCCAGTCGCGGAAACAAGTTTCCACTCCTTCTTTCCGCACGCGAGATCGCGCATGGAACATGAAGGAGTGATGCACAGCATCGCGACTAGGCCGCGACTGTTGTTTATATCGCTCACGACAGTTCCCGCTGCGCGTGAACGTCTCCGCGGGGGCGGCGCATTAGCGCCGAGGGCCAGTCGGCCCTAGTCGCTGCGCTCCATCTTTTTCCACGCACAATCCCTCAAGCAGAAAGAAGGAGCGGAACCACGTTCCGCGACAAGGTCGCGACTGCGGCCCGGGCTTTCGCCCGCGCACAAGATCAACCCGAGCGGAGCGAAGCGAGCACGGATAAGTTGATCGCTCTAAAAATGCAGGCGTCTCCCGGCAGGGAGACTGCCGTGAGCGAAATAATGGAAACGCGGGTCAATCGAAACCGCATCTGACTATTTTTTTTAGCGGTTCTGATCGACCCGCGTATGGCGTTTTAAACCAGGGCCCGCGTTCTACGAACTCCGGACACGTTGGCTCCCGTAAGGTTCCATACCAATGGGCATGGGGTTTCGG
>CAJQND010000038.1 GCA_905479595.1 uncultured Hyphomicrobiales bacterium | reverse complement strand
GTGGGAGATGCTCTCATTGGCCTGCCTCCATGGTGCCCTCATGGTACCGCTCTATGCTTTGTGTCTGGCCCATGCCAATGACAATATTCCAACCGACAAACTGGTGCAGACAAGCAGTGGGCTTTTGCTGATTTACTCGCTTGGTGCAGCAGGCGGCCCCACGATTGCCGCACAGATCATGGAAAAGACCGATGCTGGCGGGTTGTTTGTTTTCATCTCGCTGGTGCTGGCAATATTCGCCATGTTTATTATCTATCGGCTGGCGTTTGGCCCAGCCCATGACCGCCTCGACAGAAGCCCGTTCGCGCCTTTGCCAAAAACATCACAATCGGTTTTCGAGCTTGAGGTCGACAACGACTAGAACTTCATTTCCGCGCGACGAACACGGCCCAGAAATATCGCTCATAGGCAATTTCAGCGAAAGGAAAACCACCCGCCCTGAGCCATTGCAGCTGATCCTGAGCAAGGGCGTTTTGGTCAAATGCGTCCATGCGGCCAATGGCGGCGGTAAGGCTGGCCTCTCCAACGCCGGCGGCACGCACGTCGCGCAGCCATTCCGCCCGCAAGGCTGCATCGCCTGCTTCATCGCCAATGGAGAATTGGTCGATGTTAACAAACATGCCACCCGGCACTAGTTGATCAGAAACACGGGCGAACAATGAAGCTTTCTCATCGTGGCTCATATGGTGGATCACATAAGATGAAATCACCGCATCAAATGGGCCAGGCAATGGGTCTACCACTACATTGGCATGGAGGAATGAAAAGCGGTCGTCGCCAGCAAATTTCTCTTTTGATTGGTCGAGCATTTCTTGTGAAATGTCGGTCAAAACATAGCTGCAATTGGGACATGCATTCGCTAGTTCAGCAGCAAATGCACCGGTACCAGCTCCAATATCGAGCACCCTGCCCCCATCTGCCAGATGCGGCTTCAGCGCATCAACTGCAGCGCCATATACTTCGGCATAATCAGGGATAAGTGCTCCGCGCGCCTGATCATAGACCTTCGCGACCGCACCAAATGCATTTGCAATTTCCATTGGATCTTACTTTCTGCATAGCAAAACCTGAAGCTAACGCAGATAAATGGTCATCGCAACATACTGGCAGGCCTCATCACGCGGTTGCAGGGACGGGTGCATTTTCACCCAGAGTTTCATCCAGGATGCGTTTCAGGTCTTCGCGCTGGTATGGTTTCATGATGAGGTTGTCTTTGATACGCGGTTCTTCCTGATGGATCATAGCGCCTTTGGGATAGCCAGACGCATGCACAACCTTGAGCTTGGGATTGAGTTGCAGCGCTGCCTGCGACAGGTCAAAGCCGTTCATTCCGCCAGGCATCACAACATCGGTGAACAAAACATCGATGTCTTTATTGGTCTGTAAAATCCCAAGTGCAGAAATACCGTCTTCCGCCTCCAACACGTCATGGCCGAAACTCTCCATCATCCCGACAGCGACATTGCGCACCTCGAGTTGATCTTCAACCACCAGAATGAGGCGACGTTTGGCTTTATGGTCCGCCAAAATAACCGGAGAGGCTGACGGGTTTTCCAGATCAGCAGCGCCCAACCGCGGCAGGTACATTTTCACTGACGTGCCGTGGCCCTTTTCGCTGTAGATTTTAATGTGGCCACCCGATTGTTTGATAAAACCATACACCATGGAAAGCCCGAGACCTGAACCTTCCCCAACGTCCTTGGTCGTGACAAAGGGCTCGAAAACCGTATCGATAACGCTGTCAGCAATACCGTTGCCGGTATCAGAAACAGCGATCAGCACATAGTGGCCAGGTTGTACTTCATTGTGTTTGGCGGCGTATTCCTCATCCAGAAAGATAGGCGAGGTTTCAATGGTTAAACGACCACCATTTGGCATCGCATCGCGCGCATTTATCGCAAGATTCAAAAGCGAACTCTCAAGCTGCGACTGGTCAGCACTTACCTGTGGCGCACCTTCCATAAGGTCTACTTTGAGCTGCACCGCACCGCCAATCGAGCGGTCAAAGATATGGCCCATGCCTTCAATCATCTTATTGACCGAAATGATCTCAGGCGCCAGAGACTGGCGTCGCGCAAAAGCCAGCAATTGCCGGGTGAGTTGCGAACCGCGCTTGGCGGCATCCATGGCTTCCAGTGCACGGCGTTGCGCTGTTTCATCTTGTTTGATTGAAGACTCAACCAATTGAAGGTTCCCGATTACGATTTGTAAGAGGTTATTGAAATCATGGGCAATGCCGCCGGTAAGCTGGCCGACTGCTTCCATCTTCTGCGCCTGCTTCAGTTTTTCTTCAGCTTCGCGCCGATTGGTAAGATCTACAATCTGAACGACAAAATTCGATACAATATCCTCACTGTCGCGCACAACCGAGATCGAAGTCAGCCCCCAGATCGTGCGGCCCGTCATGGTGTTGTATCGAAGCTCTGCCTGGCATGACTTGTCTTCGCCAGAGAGCAACCGGCCAATATTGTTGAGTAGCGCAGGCCTGTCTTCTTCCGCGACGAGAGACTGCAAGCGGTGCTTCATCAATTCGCTTTCGGGCGTTTGCAGCAACCCACAAAAAGCGCTGTTACCTGCCACCAGATAACCATCCGGCGACACCAGAACAATGCCGTGGGCAGCCGCTTCAAAAGAGCCGCGAAAACGTTCTTCACTTTGTCGCAGGGCTGATTCTGCGGCACGTTCGCGGGTCATATCAGTCATCACCACCACAGAACGCTCGATGCGCCCGGCCCCATCGCGGTAGCCGATGGCAGAAAACGTTACATCGCGCTGTTTGCCATCTTTTTTGACAAAAACAATGTTCTCATTCTGGATTTTTCCATTGGAAAAGTAAGACGGATAAACATCTTGCTTCAAATGGTTGTGCGAAGCTTTTTTCATCAAGTCACGCTGGTGCAACTCGGACAGTTCGGCCTGCTCGTAACCGGTCCAATCACACCATTGCTGATTGGCCCCTGTTACGTTTCCATTGCCATCAACAAACATCAACATTACAGGCAGGCTATGCAGCAGCTTTTCATAAAGCTCGCTGGACTGGCTTGGGAAAACGCTCACTTTGCCGCTCTCGCCGAGCAAACGGCGATCATCTTCCATGAAAGGCAGCAGTGTTGAACCCGGCGTCATGGCGTTTCTCCTAAAACTTGATTATCCATCCACAGGCTTAGTGCAAATTCGTAAATCGGCTGTATTACTTGGCGTCGCAAATAGATTAAAATTGTTTCTATGATCAAACTCGCCGCCAATCTCTCCATGCTATTTCAAGAAGTTCCATTCCTTCAGCGCTTCGCTGCCGCACGGGCCGCCGGCTTTCGTGGGGTGGAGTTTCTATTTCCCTATCAATGGGAACCGCACGAGCTGCAAACTTCTTTGGTGGAAAACGGTTTGGAACAAGTGTTGTTCAACATGCCGCCGGGAAACTGGGATGCAGGAGATCGCGGTCTTGCATGTTTGCCAACCCGTCAACAGGAATTCCGCGATGGGGTGATTGAAGCGATTAAATATGCGCAGGCGATGGGTACGCCGCGCCTGCACTGCATGGCAGGAATTGCGCCCCAAGGTGCAGACCGCGCGGAGCTGTTAGAAACTTTTGTAGGGAATTTGAAATTCGCCGCCGGGGAATGCGCAAAATTTGGATTGGTTTTAATGGTCGAGCCGATTAATCCTTATGACGTTCCCGGATATTTCCTGAACACATCCAGCCAGGCATTGGAAGTAATGTCTGCTGTGGCAGCAGAAAATCTGCGCCTGCAATACGACATCTATCACATGCACCGCATGGGCGATGATATGCCCGCCGTAATTTCCAAAACCATTCACCAGATTGGCCATTTTCAGATTGCCGGACACCCGGGACGTCACGAACCTGACAATGGCGAAGTGCCTTATCAAGAAGTTTTAGAAACAATCGGGCGGCTTGATTTCAGCGGCTGGATCGGTTGTGAATACCTTCCTGCCAATAGCACTCAATCTGGGCTTGGCTGGGCCAGTGCGCTGCTCAAAAACTAAGTCGCACTGATTTCTGCTTTGCGTTGGGCAAGCAGTTTTTTCTGATAGCGCCCCTGCACCAGATCGACCACCACCAGCACAACAATGAAAAAGTAGAACGTGCTCTTGGCCATCGGTTCAACCGCATAGCCAAACAGCTTGAGATGGGCGAGATGTCCAACTTCCGAGAGCAGCATGATGCCGACAATAAACAGCACAAACAAACCAAGTACTTCATACATGCGATTTTTTTGCAAAAATTCAGGGGTCATGACTAGCTGAGGGGTTTTTCCCGGCAGATTTTCAATATGACCCTGCCGATA
>CAJQND010000037.1 GCA_905479595.1 uncultured Hyphomicrobiales bacterium | reverse complement strand
AGCGTTCTTCTGGTTTGTTGCCCATCAGGCGTTCGACCATGCGTGGGGTCGCCTTTTCCTCACCGTCCTCGATCCCCACCCGTAACATTGTGCGGGTCTTTGGGTTCATGGTGGTTTCTTTGAGTTGGGCGGGCATCATTTCACCCAAACCCTTAAACCGGCCGATTTCGACTTTGCCGCGCCCGGTAAACTCGCTTTCCAGCAACTCATCCTTATGGGCATCGTCACGGGCATAGAGCGTTTTGCCCCCTTGCGCGATCCGGTAAAGCGGCGGCACGGCGAGCCAGAGATGGCCATTTGCAATCAACTCCGGCATTTGCCGGAAAAAGAACGTGATCAACAGCGATGCGATATGGGCACCATCCACATCCGCATCGGTCATGATGATGACCTTTTCATAACGCAAATCGTCTTCGCGGTAACGCTCGGCTGCCCCGCACCCCAGCGCCTGGATAAGATCTGACAATTGCTGGTTCTGGGCCAGCTTGCCAGCACCTGCGGATGCAACATTGAGGATCTTCCCACGCAGGGGAAGCACCGCTTGAATTTTACGGTCACGGGCTTGCTTGGCTGACCCGCCAGCAGAATCCCCTTCCACAATAAACAGTTCCGAGCCTGCTGCAGCACTTGCTGAACAATCAGCAAGTTTGCCTGGAAGGCGGAGTTTTCGCACGGCGGATTTTCGATTTACCTCGCGCTCCTGGCGGCGGCGTAAACGATCTTCGGCCCGGTCGATTACCCAGTCCAGCAACTTTCCGGCCTGGGCCGGATAACCAGCCAGCCAATGGTCAAAATGATCGCGCACAGCGGTTTCAACAATACGGGTAGCCTCTACGGTGGCGAGCTTTTCCTTGGTTTGACCCTGAAATTCAGGTTCGCGGATGAACACGGACAACATGATGCCAGACGAGGTGAGCACATCGTCGGCAGTAATCATCGACGCTTTTTTGTTCCCCGCCAACTCCCCATGGGCTTTCAAGCCTTTGGTAAGTGCTGCCCGCAATCCGGTCTCATGGGTGCCCCCTTCAATGGTCGGCACGGTGTTGCAGTACGAATTCACAAACCCCTCTGCGCCACCAAACCAAGCAACTGCCCATTCTACCGACCCGTGCCCGCCGGGCTTGGTGACCTTGCCGGAGAAAATCTCATCGGTTACCCGTGGGCGGCCTTCAATGGTGATTTCGAGAAAATCTTTCAAACCACCAGGAAAATGTAACGTATCGCTCGCAGGCGTCACATCCTTGCCGGTGATCAGGCTTGGGTCACAGTTCCAGCGGATTTCGACTCCGCCAAAGAGATACGCTTTGGAACGCGCCGCGGTATAAATCTTGGCCGGGCGAAAACGCGCTTCTTTCCCAAAAATTTTATGATCGGGCTTAAACCGCACTCTGGTGCCACGCCGGTTATGCACCTTGCCGTTATCTTCCAGCGCTGTTTGCGGAATACCGCGCGAATAGACCTGGCGGTAAAGTTGCTGGCCTCGCGCCACTTCAATTTCCAGATCTTCCGCCAAAGCGTTGACCACAGATACGCCCACCCCGTGCAATCCGCCTGATGTTTCATACACTTTGGAATCAAACTTGCCGCCCGCATGGAGCGTGGTCATGATGACTTCGAGTGCCGATTTGTTTTTGAACTTGGGGTGCGGATCAACGGGAATGCCGCGCCCATTATCGGTTACGGTTAGGTAGCCATCTTCACCCAGATGCACATCGATCCAGCTGGCATGGCCCGCCACCGCCTCATCCATCGCGTTGTCGATAACCTCGGCAAACAAATGATGCAAGGCCTTTTCATCAGTGCCGCCAATGTACATGCCGGGCCTGCGGCGCACAGGCTCCAGGCCTTCCAATACCTCGATATCAGCAGCGGTATAGCCTGCTTCTGCTCCACTCACGGGTGCCTTGGCCTTAGCTGCTTTCGCAACACGGCCCTTTGCAGCTTGAGGAGCAATCTCAGCTTCCAGCTTATCAAACAAATCATGCACTTCAGACTTCGCCATTGTCTTTTTCAGGCCTCTCATTCATCTCGCGCGAATCAACTACAACTATGCCAGTTCCAACGCCCACATGCGAGGCGCTAAACACCAGGAATACGTTTGCGTTTACTCGCCGGTTTTTTGGCGTCCGCCTTCAATGCAGCATCGAAAGCTTTTTGCGCCCACGCAGCCATTTCATAGGGGTCTTCCAAGCACCGTTCCGGAGACAGGCGCAATCCGTGAATGGTGCGTACACCTGTTTTGGTGTCATAACTAAAGGGGTCGAGACCCTCGGCGTCAAAATCTGGCGCGCTATTCTCATCGGATTTAAAATAGAGGGTTTCGCCGACAATCAGAATAAACATCAGATTATCGCGGAAAACGCCCGCGCCGCCAAACATACGTTTGGTCTCAACGGGACCAAATTCTGCAAGCATTTCACGAATATGGTCGAGATATTCCTGGCTAATGGCCAAAGCTGGATCACTTTCAGTTCAATTTCTGTCAGTTGCGCTATTAAGCGTTTGCACCCTACCATCATCAGCATGAAATTTGGATGGGTTCATACATTGGTTCTGGTCACTCTGCTGACATTTGCTGGAAACGCGAATGCAGCCAATAAATGCAAACTGGCGCTCGTGCTGGCGATTGATGTTTCCGGGTCAGTGAACTGGGCAGAGTACCGTCTTCAAATGAACGGGTTAACAGCGGCCTTAAGCTCACCTGAAATTGCTCACGCAATCCGCTTTCCCGGCGACAAAGGCATCATGGCGACTGTCGTGCAGTGGAGCGGCGATCCCCATCAGTTCCAAATCGTACCATGGGAATTTCTATCCGATGAGCAATCAATCGAGGATTTTACTGCAAAAGTGCAAAATACCGTAAGGTCTTTCGTGAATTTCTCCACTGCGCTTGGCAACGCAGTCTGGTTTTCAGCTGGCCTTTTTGGCCGTTTGCCTATGGATTGTCCTCGCAAAGTGATTGATGTGTCTGGCGATGGTCGAAACAATGAGGGGATAGACATATCTGAAATCCGCGATGCGGTGGTCGCCAGCGGCATCACCATCAACGGGTTGGCGATCATTGGCCCTGATCCAGGTTTGCCGGAATATTACCGCAAGCATGTCATTGGCGGCCCAAATGCATTTGTAATTCCAGCTAAAACCTTCAAAGACTACCCCGAAGCTATCCGCCGCAAGCTCCTGCGAGAGATCGTCCCGCCTTTAGCTTTTGCGCAATAAGCACGCCTATCCAACAAATGCTGCTTCGAGGTCGTCTTTAAGGTCTTCAATATCTTCCAGGCCCACGGAAAGGCGTAGCATGGCATCAGTTATGCCAACTTTTTCACGACCTTCTTCACCAAGATTGTAATGCGTGGTGGAGGCTGGATGGGTAACGAGGGATTTGGAATCTCCAAGGTTGTTGGAAATATCGATAATCTCAAGCCGGCGCATGATGTCAAATACACGATCGCGCGCGCCATCAATTTCGAATGTTACCATTGTACCCCCGCCGCTCATTTGACTGCGACACAGTTCTACCTGCGGGTGGCTTTCCATATGGGGATAAAGCACAGTTTTTACAGCACTCTGGTCACTCAACCATTGCGCAATTTCAAGAGCCGCCGCACCTTGCTTTTCCACCCGTAATTGCAATGTTTCCAGGCCTTTAAGAAGTATCCAGGCATTGAACGGTGAAAGAGAGGGACCTGTATGGCGCAGGAAGGGTTTGAGTTTCTCTTCCTTGAATTCCTCAGTGGACATGATCGCGCCGCCCAGGCAACGCCCCTGCCCGTCAATATGCTTGGTGCCAGAATAGGCCACCACATCAGCCCCCAGCTCCAACGGCTTTTGCAGCACCGGAGTGGCAAATACATTATCAATCACCACACTGGCCCCGGCTTTGTGCGCAATTTCAGAAACCGCCGCGATGTCGGTTACTTCAAGCATGGGGTTAGATGGCGTTTCCAGAAACACAAGTTTTGTCTGCGGGGTAATAGCAGCACGCCAAGCATCGATATCTCGCCCATCGACAATGGTGCACTCTATGCCAAAGCGCGGCAAGATGTTGGAGACGACCTGGAAGCACGATCCAAATAGCGCACGAGAGGAGACAATATGATCTCCCGCGCTCACCTGGGCGGCTAGCGCGCCAAATACTGCTGCCATACCGGAGGCTGTCGCATAGCAAGCCTCAGAACCTTCAAGCAGACACATACGCTGTTCAAACATTTCCACCGTTGGGTTGCCATAGCGGCCATAGACAAATCCATCTGCATCGCCGGAAAATCGCGCCGCCGCAGTTTCAGCATCCGGATAAGTGAACCCGGAATTCATAAAAATGGCTTCTGCAGTTTCGCCATGCTTTGAACGATCGAGGCCGCCACGAACCAATTTGGTGGCCTGGCGCCAGCTATGCGGAGACTTTCTATTCATCAAATTACCCTTGCTGCCATGGCAGACCGGAGGCTTTCCAGCCCCCAACAAGGCCGCGATGGCCTTCGTTGTCCTTACCACCTTCAAATCCATCCAGCACATTGTAGGCATTTTCAAACCCAGCTGCGGTTAATGCTTCAGCAGCGGCAATTGAGCGAACGCCTGAACGGCATAAGGCAAAAACCGGCGCATCTTTCTCCACACCTGCATCGATGACCGCCTGCACAAAGCCCGCATTGACGTCCATCGTTGGATATTGCTGCCATTCAACACGAAGAAGGCGCGCGACTGCGGGTATTCCGACAAAATTCCATTCCGGAACGGTTCGCACGTCCAACAAAACCGCCTTTGGGTCAGCTTCGATTTGCTCGTACGCGTCGCTTGGCGCCACATCACCCTTGTACATATTTGCTCATCCCTTGCTATTTACCTGATATTCGAACATCATTTTTCTGAGTTCGACATAAAGAACATTCGTTCTTTATATCAAACCCATCATTGGACGCCAACTTTAAAGATGAATTGTTGCCCCAAATTTCTTAGGGTCATACCTCATTCTCACAAGGAAACACCATGAGCGAAAAAGCGCAGCCGGTCATTGCCGGGCTCAAGCCGATCAAATCCGATCTTAAAGCTGGCGAAAAATACTTTTGGTGCCGCTGTGGAAAGTCAGCAAACCAACCATTTTGCGATGGGTCTCATAAGGGAACGGGCTTTACACCGCATGCGTTTACTGCCGAAAAGGATGGCCCAGGTTTCCTGTGTGCCTGCAAGCGCTCTGGAAATGCGCCTTTTTGCGATGGCACCCATGCCCGCCTCGGCGATGTCAAAGTGGGCGATCCCGCTCCAGAGGTAAGCCATGAGGGCGCGCCTGTTGCCGAGCCGACACCAGAAGAACCAACCGTTGCAAAAATCCACGAACTGGCGCGCGATGGGTTGTCAAAAACCGGCCACCACGGTGAAATGGGTTCTATGGGGGTGCCTCGCAAGGACTTGCCCCATTGGGATGATATCCAGCTCCTCGCCGCGCAGTTCGCCAGTAAGCCATTGATGGACGATGTGGCAGTCGGCACTGAAGTAGTAATCGGACCGAATGCTAAAAAACCATTGGTGCTGAAAATTCCACTTTTTGTGTCTGATATGAGCTTCGGAGCGCTTTCACAAGAAGCCAAGGTCGCGCTGGCCAAAGGGGCCGAACAGGCAGGAACCGGCATTTGTTCAGGCGAAGGCGGTATGCTGCCGGAAGAACAGGCGGCTAATAGCAGGTATTTCTATGAACTGGCCTCAGCAAAATTCGGCTGGGATCCTGTTCATTTGGAACACGTTCAGGCCTTCCATTTTAAAGGTGGCCAGGGTGCAAAAACCGGAACAGGCGGGCACCTGCCAGGTGCAAAGGTAACTGAAAAAATCGCGCAGGTGCGCGGACTTTCACCAGGAGATGACGCAATCTCGCCGCCGACATTTGATGCACCGGTTTCGGTTGCAGATTTTGCGAAATTCTCAGACATGGTGCGCGAACGTTCCGGCGGCATTCCGGTTGGCTACAAGCTTTCGGCGAACCACATCGAAGCCGACATTGATTTCGCGCTCGCGGCAGGGGCTGATTACATCATCCTCGATGGGCGTGGTGGTGGCACAGGTGCAGCACCGCTGTTGTTCCGCGATCATATTTCCGTGCCAACCATTCCAGCCCTCGCGAGGGCGCGAAAACATCTGGATGCCAAGAAAGCAGATGGGGTGACGTTGATCATCACTGGCGGGTTGCGGATGCCGGAAGACTTTATCAAGGCAATGGCCCTTGGGGCAGACGGCGTGGCGGTATCTAATTCAGCCATCCAGGCAGTGGGCTGTGTTGCGGCAAGAATGTGCAATACAAACAACTGTCCCGCTGGCGTCGCCACCCAAAAACCAGAACTTCGCAAACGCCTGGACGTGGAGGCAAGTGCAAAACGGCTTGCCAATTTCTTTGCCGCATCTACAGAGCTGATGCAGGTGATGGCACGGGCCTGCGGTCATAACCATGTGGCGAAATTCAATCCAAATGATTTGACCACATGGAAGCGCGATATGGCTGACTTGTCCGGCGTTAAATTTGGTGGGGTTTAACGCCTGAACTGTACTTGCCCATGATGCAATTTTGGCCCTTGCACTGGATGGGGTGGAAGGACCTATAGTGCATTAATAGTGTATCCTTATTCTCCGGAGCGTGACGTGGCCAAATCCCTTCCTTCACAAGCAGACGTTGTCATTATCGGCGGCGGTATTATCGGCTGTTCCATTGCCTATCACCTGACCAAAATCGGCATCACCAATGTGGTCGTCCTGGAACGCAAACAACTCACCTCTGGCACCACGTGGCATGCTGCAGGCCTGGTCGGCCAATTGCGCGCCTCCCGCAACATGACCGAGCTTGCCAAGTATACATCTGAACTGATCCGCGGACTGGAAGAAGAAACCGGCCAGGCCACCGGGTTCAAACAAAGTGGTTCCCTTTCCGTTGCGGTGACGGATGCACGCTTTGAAGAGTTCAAGCGCGGAGCATCCATGGCGCGAAATTTTGGCTTACATATCGATGTGCTGACGCCAGGTCAGCTCGGCGAGCGCGCACCGCACCTCAATCTTGAAAATGTCACCGGAGGGTTATGGCTTCCAGGCGACGGCCAGACCAACCCGATTGATACCACCCAGGCTTTT
>CAJQND010000036.1 GCA_905479595.1 uncultured Hyphomicrobiales bacterium | reverse complement strand
CCGTTGAAGTGGGCGCATTGCTCGGCGCGATTGCCGAAGGAGAAGGTGCAGTAGCAGCGCCTGCCGCCAAGCCTGCTGCGAAGGCTGATCCGGCACCTGCGCCAGCTGCTTCGCCAGCCGGTGATATGCCGCCAGCACCGTCTGCGGCAAGAATGATGGCAGAAACCGGCACGGCCGCCAGCGATGTTTCCGGCAGCGGTAAGCGCGGCCAGATTCTTAAAGGCGACGTGATCGATGCCTTGGAAAACCGTGCGGCAAAACCGGCACCGGTCTCTGTGCCGCGCGGACCCGCATCTGAAGCGGATGGCGCGCGCGAGGAACGGGTGAAAATGACCCGTCTGCGCCAGACAATCGCCCGGCGGCTGAAAGATGCCCAGGACACAGCTGCCATGCTGACCACCTTTAACGAGGTGGATATGACCAATGTCATGGCGTTGCGCTCTGAATACAAAGAGCTGTTTGAAAAGAAACACGGCGTCAAACTCGGCTTTATGGGCTTTTTTGCAAAATCAGTGATCGCTGCTCTGCAAGACGTCCCTGCGGTAAATGCTGAAATTGACGGTACAGATATCGTCTACAAGAATTTCTACCATATTGGGGTAGCTGTCGGCACCGATAAGGGGCTCGTGGTGCCTGTGGTGCGCAATGCCCAGGATTTGTCCCTGGCTGGTATTGAAAAGGAAATCGGTAACCTTGGCCGCAAGGCCCGCGATGGCAATCTTACGATTGATGATATGATGGGTGGCACCTTCACCATTTCCAATGGCGGGGTTTATGGATCGCTTATGTCGACGCCAATTTTGAATGCACCGCAATCGGGCATTCTCGGTATGCACAAAATCCAGCAACGCCCGATGGTGATGAATGGCGAGATTGTCGCGCGCCCGATGATGTATCTGGCGCTTTCTTATGACCACCGGATTGTTGATGGTAAAGAAGCGGTCACGTTCCTGGTGCGGGTCAAAGAAGCAATTGAAGACCCGCAACGCCTTATCCTTGATCTTTAATCTCCGGCAACTCTGACAACGGAAAATATATTCATGGCTGATCAGTTCGACGTCACAATCATTGGCTCGGGGCCGGGGGGCTATGTTTGCGCCATCCGCTGCGCCCAGCTTGGCATGAAAACTGCCATCGTGGAAAAACAGCCAACATTTGGCGGTACCTGTCTGAATGTGGGATGCATTCCTTCAAAGGCGCTGTTGCATGCCTCAGAAGTGTTCGAAGAGGCGGGCCATATGGGCGATATGGGCATTGGGGTTACCAAGCCGAAGCTCGATTTGAAGAAGATGATGGCGTTTAAGGATGAAGGCGTTTCCGGCAATGTTCAGGGCGTCGCGTACCTGTTGAAAAAGAACAAGGTCACCACGTTTCACGGAACGGGCCGGATTGCGGCGGCTGGTAAAGTCGAAGTCACTGGTGACGATGGTAAATCTGAATCCATTGATACAAAAAATATTATCATCGCGACCGGGTCCGATGTGGCCCAGCTTCCGGGGATTGAGATTGACGAGAAAAAAGTGGTCTCCTCAACGGGCGCGCTGGAGCTCGGCAAAGTGCCAGGCCACATGGTGCTGGTGGGTGGCGGGGTCATCGGGCTGGAGCTTGGCTCGGTCTGGCGGCGTCTCGGGGCCAAGGTGACGGTGGTGGAATTCCTCGACCGCATTCTTCCCGGCATGGATCTCGACACTGCAAAAACCTTTATGCGCAGCCTCAAAAAACAGGGCATGACGTTCAAGCTCTCCAAAAAAGTAACCGGCGTTAAAAAACTCAAAAGCGGGTTGAAGGTGACGATTGAACCGTCTGCTGGCGGTGATGCGGAAATTCTTGATGCGGATGCGGTTCTGGTGGCGATTGGCCGGGTGCCTTACACGCAAGGCCTGGGGCTTGAAGAAGCGGGTGTGAAACTTGATGCGCGCGGGTGCGTTGAGGTGGATGGCCATTTCAAATCAAGCGTTGATGGCGTTTACGCCATTGGTGATGTGATTGCCGGGCCAATGCTTGCCCATAAGGCCGAAGATGAAGGTGTCGCATTGGCGGAAATTCTTGCCGGCCAGGCTGGCCACGTAAATTACGATGTTATCCCCTCAGTGGTTTACACCACGCCGGAAGTGGCCTCGGTCGGTAAAACCGAAGAAGAACTGAAAGAAGCAGGCATCGCCTACAATGCTGGCAAATTCCCCTTCACGGCTAATGGCCGCGCCAAGGTGAACCGCACCACAGACGGTTTTGTGAAAGTGCTGGCTGATGCGAAATCTGACCGGGTGCTTGGGGTGCATATTATTGGTGCCAATGCCGGTGAGATGATCCATGAAGCTGCTGTGTTGATGGAATTTGGTGGTTCGGCGGAAGATCTGGCCCGCACCTGCCACGCCCATCCGACCTTGTCGGAATCTGTCAAAGAAGCCGCTATGGGCGTCGCAAAACGCTCCATTCATATGTGAGCATTACCAGGCAGCGCTCACTTCGTATCCCGCGGCGCGGAATAGCTCGACCAGACCTTTTTCGCCTATCAGATGCAATGCACCGACCGCGATAAAAGCCCCGCCTTTTTCCAGTATCGGGGTGGCCCGCTTGACCATGGTTAGATTGCGCTTGTCCACTAATCCTTCGCGGAATGCCAGATAAGCGTCCTTTGCCGCAGCGCTATCAACGCCGAAATGGTTCGACATGGCTGCAATCGCGCCGGTTTCGCGGTTCAGATAAAGCACGATCATGGTTTCCAGAAAATCTTCCGCCTGGGCGGCGTGGCGGGCGCTGGACGTCAGGAACACCAGCTGGCTGGCCATCGGCAAAGACGCCATGGCGTTAAATTGTTCGCCAACCGTCTCCAGGCCAACCGCCTTTACGCCATTCTTCGCGGCGCGTTTTACGATTGCCTTATCAAGAAACAACTCCCCGGCCCTATTGCGGTTGGTTTCGCAGCGCGGTAATGCCAGCATGGTGGCCACCAGCCAGGGTTTTAGGGGTATCAGGTTGTCATAGGAAAATTGAAAAACCTCTGCAGCCTGCCGCAGAATATCCTGGTCGGCTTTGCTCAGATGTGTGTTGAGGTCGCTGCCATCGGTGAAAACCATCAAATGCGCCAGCTTGCTCATTTCACTGGCAATTGCAGCAGGATCCATCACATCGGTATTTTCAACTGCAACCGTTGTTGCGCCATCCAGCGCGCTTGACACCGCTTGCGGCAAATCGAGCAGGCGGGCATCGGTAACATGCATGGTGCCAAAGAGATAAGATGGCGGTGTGCCGTCTTTGGTGATCTTCCACAATAACCCTTTACCATTAGGCTCTGCGCGGCCTTCTTTCATAATGGCATCAAATTCATCAGGCTTGTCGCGTAATAACTCCGCCATCAGATCTGCGCCTTTGCAGGCCACAAGAGGTTCTGCGCGTGCGCCAGCGTTAAACGTCATTGCCAAGGCGAACAGAATGAATATGAGCGTTTTCATCATGGAAGTTCAGGGCCTCAAAAAGAAAATGCCCAGGCTTTCACCCAGGCAAATCCTCGAGATTGCAAGTGGTCTCTTAATTGGTGTTATTGCGTTTTCACCGGGGAAGGTGAAGCGGGAACCGATTGGCCACCGTCTGCAAGTGTGGTTGGTTTCATCGATTGCATAGCCGATTTATCAGCGCCACATGCGAGCGCGCCAGCAGATGCAGAAAATGCAACAATGACGCTTAAAATGAGGGTTTTCCTGATCATGGGAATTTCCTTCCAATAGGCGCACACCCGATCATCGGAATGTGAACTTGCACCAAAGCTACCATCGAGCGCGGCAGAGTCAATAATTGCGCCGATCACATTCTTGGCACTCGCCTGAGGTTTCAAGCCCTTGGATGGGCCTTTTCATATTGGCCGAGCAGGTGGGCGCGGTCAATTTCGGTGTAAATCTGTGTGGTCGAAAGGCTCGCATGGCCGAGCAGTTCCTGGATCGAGCGTAAATCCACCCCGCCACTTAACAAATGCGTGGCGAACGAGTGGCGCAGGGCATGGGGAGTTGCTGTGTCGGGCAGACCAAGATGGCCACGCAACCGCTGAACAAGCAGTTGTATGTTGCGCGCATTCAATCGACCTCCACGTTGCCCCCGGAACAAGCTGGTGCCCGGTGCAAGATCGAAAGGGCAATTTTTTACATATAGCGCGATGGCGTCCGGGATTACTGGCAGCAAAGGCACCAGGCGGGTTTTGTTGCCCTTGCCGGTAATCTCCAGCACATCCTGCCCCGGGCCTGGCGCGTCTTCTGCGTTCAGGTCAAGTGCTTCGGATATGCGCAATCCACAGCCATAGAGCAGCAACAATACAGCGGTGTCACGAGAGTTCTCCCAGCCTTCTGCACCAGGACGCGCAGCATCTCCGGCCTCTGTCATCACCCGCATGGCGGAGGTGACATTGAGCGGTTTAGGCACGGAATGAGGGATTTTCGGCGCTTGTACCGCACCGAGTGCGGCATTCTTCGCCAGCCCGGTCTTTTCCAGATAGCGGTACAAAGAGCGGATGGCAGAGAGCTGGCGTGCCAGGGTCCGCGAAGAGGCCCCATCGCGCCGCCGCGCCGCGAGAAAGGCGCGAAAGTCACGGGTGCGCAATTCTGACAGGTCTTTAAGGCCTGCGGCACCACCCAGATGGCTCGTTAAAAACCAGGCGAACTGGCCAATGTCACGGGTGTAAGCCTCCAGCGTTTTAGCTGCCAGCCTTCGCTCGCCTTTTAGCTGGCCCACCCATCCAGCCACGGCCTGCGCCATGCTTGGATCGAATGCGGTTAGTGCCTCAACGCCCATTATGCTCTTACACTCCAATTACAAAATCGTCTGGCCGGTTTTTTCCCAGTCCGCCATGAAAGCTTCGAGGCCTTTATCGGTGAGCGGGTGCTTTACCAGGCCACGCAAAACCGAAGGCGGCACTGTCGATACATCCGCACCGGCTTGGGCTGCATATTTCACATGGTTGTCGGAACGGATTGAAGCCGCCAGAATTTCGGTCTCGAGCGCATCGTAATTGTCATAGATCTCGCGGATATCTTCAATCAGCTCCATGCCATCCAGGCCGATATCATCAAGCCGCCCGATAAATGGGGAAATCAACGTTGCGCCAGCTTTGGCTGCCAGAAGCGCCTGATTGGCAGAAAAGCACAAGGTGACATTGACCATGGTGCCAGCATCACTCAATGCCCTGCAGGCTTTCAGGCCTTCCATGGTGAGGGGTACTTTCACCGCGACATTCTTGGCGATTTTCGCCAGCGATTTGCCCTCTTTAATCATCATGTCCGCGTCCATGGCGGTGACTTCAGCGCTTACCGGACCGTCTGTCTCAGCGCAAATTTCAGCGATTACCTCTTTGAAGTCGCGGCCCGACTTTGCAATGAGAGATGGGTTGGTGGTGACCCCATCTACAAGGCCAGTGGCGGTAAGTTCTCGAATTTCGTCAATTTCGGCAGTGTCTAGAAAGAATTTCATCTGTTGCGTCCCTGTGCAAAACCCCTCTTGGGGCTATCATCGGCTGGAGAATATCATTTGTATGGTTTCCAGAGTGTTTCTATAGCTTCAATCGGAAAATAGTGCCGAAATTGTGAGGACAAAAGACAAGTGGCGGCATCAGATGACGAAACTGACATTGATACGCCCAAGTTTTGCGTTGATGTGCTGCTGCCTCTGGCGCTGGCGGGCGCCTATACATATCTCGTCCCTGATCGGTTGCCGGTGCGCGCTGGCAGCTATGTGCGTGTGCCCCTTGGGCCGCGCGAACGCATTGGCGTTGCAT
>CAJQND010000035.1 GCA_905479595.1 uncultured Hyphomicrobiales bacterium | reverse complement strand
AGACGAATTCCGGGTGTTCCAATGTCATCGGCGAACCGGTGAGCAGGAATACCAATGTAGGCAGACCAATAATGACCCCTAACGACGCCCAGAAAACCGGGAAAGTTTGCCCCGTTGCGTCCTGGCGCTTGCGCGACCACTTTGCGAGGAACACCGTTCCGACAATGGCCAGAATGAAAGCTAAACCCGTCATCCAGAACCCTGGTTCAGCCATTGTTGCAGGAGATCGAATTCCCGAAATATTGTAATGGAAGATATTAAAGAAGGACCACTTATCACGCTTATCTGGTGAAAATCCGAGGATCAAGCCATACCAGACAATGATTTGCAGAAGCAGTGGAATGTTGCGTAGCACTTCAACATAAACATAGGCGATATTCGAAATCACCCAGTTTTTGGAAAGCCGCATAACACCAACTGTAAAGCCAAGAAGGGTCGCAATAATGACCCCGATTGCTGATACAAAAAGCGTATTCAAAATTCCAACCATGAAAGCCCGGCCATAGCTGGACGCTTCATTGTATGGAATGAGTTTTTGAATAATGCCGAAGCCGGCCGTAGTGCTCAAAAAATCAAAACCGGAGGCAATTTGCTGCTCTTCCAGGTTTCTCAACGTGTTGCTGATAATCGCATATCCCAACCACAATAAAATTGCGATAAGGAGTGACTGCGAGACGGCAGCACGAAATTTCGGGTTATTCCATAACGGGACTTTAGCGCTGTCACCGCTATCGGTTGTTACACTCATAGTGTTCCTCCCCCCAAGGCCCCCTCGCCTTGCGTTTTGCTTATTGATCTGATGCCGGGTATCCGAAAAAACAGGATTAAAAAAGCTTCAGATCAATAGGCAAAACTTGAAAAGCCCGGGGCAAACTTTGCTTCCTTTTCGGAAGTCTTGTTGCCCCGGACTATCATAACTTAGTGCTTAGCGGATTGGCGGTGCATACTGCAGGCCACCCTTAGACCACAGCGCATTCACGCCACGAGCAATGCCAAGTGGTGTATCTGGACCAACATTTGCATCAAAGCTTTCGCCGTAGTTACCTACTTGCTTGATGATGTTGTAAGCCCAATCATTGCCCACACCAAGGTTTTCGCCGAACTTACCTTCAACACCAAGAACGCGCTTGATGCCTGGGTTTGCTGAACTTTTCATTTCATCAACGTTCTTTGAAGTAATGCCAAGCTCTTCAGCATTCACCATTGCAAAGTGAGTCCATTTCACAAGGTTGAACCAAAGGTCGTCGCCCTGGCGGACAACTGGACCAAGAGGTTCTTTGGAAATGATTTCTGGCAGAACCACGTGGTCACCAGGATTTGAGAGTTTCAGGCGCTGAGCATACAGGCCAGAAGCATCTGTGGTGTACACATCACAACGGCCTTTGTCATAGGACGCGACAACTTCGTCGGCCTTTTCAAATGCCACCACTTCGTACTGCATATTGTTTGAACGGAAGAAATCCGCAACATTCAACTCAGTCGTTGTGCCGGTGTTGGTGCAAACAGATGCGCCATTCAGCTGCAATGCAGAAGTCACGCCAAGTGACTTCTTCACCATAAAGCCCTGTCCGTCATAGTAGTTGACGCCGGTAAAGTTCAAGCCAAGCGCAGTATCGCGTGTGGCTGTCCAGGTGCTGTTGCGAGCAAGAAGATCAACTTCGCCAGACTGCAGAGCGGTAAAACGCTCTTTAGCGGAAAGCGGAGTGAATTTAACCTTCATGGAATCGCCAAAGACAGCTGCGGCAACCGCACGGCAGAAGTCTACATCAATACCAGTCCAAGCGCCTTTGTCGTCAGGATTTGAAAATCCTGGCAGACCCTGGCTCACGCCACATTGAACGTGGCCTTTTGCTTTTACGTCATCGAGGGTGGCCGCAGAGGCAGCACTTGCTGCTGTCAAACTTATTGCTGCACCACAAACGAACGTTAAAAATTTAGTCTTCATCACTGACCCTTTTTGTTACATACAATTTATTACGCGTGTGAATCCGGACGTCCCCGGAAATACGGGCACCCAGACAAAATCTTTTTTGGCTTCCAGATTCAAGTCAACGCAAGTTTTGTTGTTGTTACTCCCTTGAGGAAGGTTTTCCGTCCCCGGTGACCATCACATGCGATTTTAGACCTTGGGTCAAGGGGATTAGTGCGATATGCACTTTTTTGGTTTATTTTTCTGATTAAAAACCCAGTCTCAACCCGTTTAGGTTTCATTTTGAAATGTCACACAATCCAAAAAATTCACGCTTTAGCAATGCCGCAACGGCACTAATCACGTCCGGCCGTAACCCCTCTGAACAGTTCGGCTTTGTGAATCCACCCGTTTATCATGGTTCAACGGTCCTATATCCCTCGTATGAAACCATAAAAACCAAGCAGACCCGTTACGGGTATGGTCGCCGTCTAACGCCGACCATGGAAGCACTGCAAGATTCCGTTGCGGATCTTGAAGGGGGATACGGTTCAAAGATCACCCCTTCTGGCCTTTCCGCAATTACCACCATGTTGTTGTGTTTCCTGCGTGCCGGAGACCACATTTTGGTAACCGATTCCACTTACCGCCCTGCACGGGTGTTTTGTGAGGGCATGTTGACTGACCTTGGCATCGAGACGACTTATTACGACCCGTTAATCGGTGACGGCATCGCAGATTTGATCAAAGAAAATACAAAATTGGTCTACACGGAATGCCCTGGATCGCAGACAATGGATATCCAGGACATTCCAGCTATTGCCGCCGCTGCCCATGACAAAGGCGTTCTGGTTTCCATCGATAACACCTGGGCAGCCGGGCACTATTTCAAAGCTTTTGATCATGGGTGCGATATTTCGGTGCAGGCTGGCACCAAGTATCTCGTTGGCCATTCTGATGCCATGCTCGGCACCATCACCGTGAGCGAACCGTTGTGGAAAGACTTTTCGTCGCGTTTCGAAATGCTCGGCCAATGTGCCGGTCCAGATGACATTTTTCTCGCCCTAAGGGGTATTCGCACCCTTGATGTGCGCCTGGAGCGGCATATGAAAAGCGGATTGGAAATCGCTCAATGGATGCGCGAACGCCCGGAAGTTTTGGAGGTTTTGCACCCGGGCCTTGCCGGCGCACCGGGGCATGATCTCTGGAAACGTGATTTTTCCGGCGCAAGCGGGCTCTTTTCACTCGTTCTCAACCCGGTCTCCGAAAACGCTGTTGCGGCATTCTTCAATAGCCTTAAGTTATTCGGCATGGGCTTTTCTTGGGGTGGGTTTGAAAGCCTTGCTATCCCATTTAACCCAGCCGGCTATCGCAGTGCGACTACTTGGGACCGTGACGGCCAATGTGTACGTCTCCATATCGGTTTGGAAGGCGTTGATGACCTTAAAGCAGACCTGGATCAGGCGTTCGCCGCGATGGCGGCCGCCAGTTAAATTGATTTTCCTGGAGTGACCATGAAACATAATCTTACTCGTATCGCCCTTGTTGCATCACTGGCCCTCGTTAGCAGCGCAGGTTTGGCAAGCGATGATGATCCGGAATTGATCTTTAAAAAATCTACGGTTTTCAAACTCTTATCGCCAAATCATAAACTTGCGACTTATGCGATTGACGATCCTTTGGTCGAAGGCGTCACATGTCATTTTACGGTGCCGGAAAAAGGTGGCTGGAAAGGCTGGGCGGGTTTTGCCGAGGAACTTTCCGACGTATCTCTTGCCTGCCGCCAGTTTGGACCAGTTAAATTCAAAGAGAAATTTAAACAGGGCGACGAAATGTACCGCAAACGGCGGTCGTTGTTTTTCAAGAAAATGCGCATTGTGCGCGGCTGTGATCCGAAACGAAATGTGCTCGTCTATCTAAGTTATTCTGATCGCATTATTGAAGGTTCGCCGCAAAATTCGACATCTACCGTTGCTATTCAGCCCTGGGGAACCGCCAACGTCGAGAATTGTGAAGACTTCATCGCCAACTAATCCAATTTCGATCATCTTGAGAGCCTTTATTTAACACAACAATTGCCCCTAATTTGTCGTTATTCCGCCTTCGAACAGCCGCCAGCATACGTGCATAAGCGTCGATGAGAGCGGGGAATATTCCCAGGCCAAAAATTCATTGAGCAGTGTGCGCTCCAGATAATCAATTCTGGTGGCGGGTAAATCCTGCGGTCAATTTCGGAAACTGTTTATGCCAATTCTTACCCGTCTGGCTGTTTTTGCCAGCATCCTTGCCATGTTGAGCACACTAGCTGGAACATCACATGCTTCTAACCCAAATGTAAATTGGATATGGAGCGTTCAGCCCCACGCCCATCCAGGCTTGCGCGCGGGGGCTATTCCAGAACTCGCGCCGCATGCAAAACAAGTGAAGAAGAAATCAAAATCCAAACCAGTTTCAAAACGCAGAATCAAAGGGTTAACCCCTCGCCTGTCGCAACTTTTGCGTAAAGTGGAAAGTCATTTTGGTCGCCGGGTACTCATCACTTCAGGATGCCGTTCGAAGGCACATAACCACCGGGTTGGTGGTGCGCGAAAGTCACTTCATCTCAAGTGTATGGCCGCAGATATCAAGGTGGCAAAAGTCAGCAAGGAAAAGCTAAAGCGTTTCTTGCGTACCCTCCCCAACCATGGCGGTATCGGAACGTATTGCAATAAATCAATCGTACATATTGATGTAGGTCCTCGGCGCTCTTGGCACTATGGCTGCAAGAAACGCCGTCATTATGCCCGTAAATCGAAGAAGCGCCTTGCCTCTTTAACCAGAAGAAAAAAGAAAAAGACCCGGCGTTAAAGCCGGGCCTTTCTTTGTTGTCTTGGCGTATTTGGATCGTTCACCTAGTTAGGCTTAGGCAAACCACCAGCGCTCGGCATTTTTATGGCCGTCCAGCTCCCAGTTATTGGCGAGCTGATCGGGCATGCCGACTTTTGCGGATACACCGTGGGTGTACGCCATGAAGAGCGGAATAATTGCACCGCCGTCACTGTGAACGATACGTTGCATTTCCACATACATTTCGCGGCGCTTTTTATCATCAAGCTCAGCGCGTGCTTGCACAAGCAGCATGTTGAACTTTTCGTTGTCCCAAAGCGTTTCGTTCCAGTCTGCACCTTTTGAATAGATCTGCGAGAAGATCCAGTCCTCGGTTGGACGTCCACCCCAATAGCTTCCGCAGAATGTCTTTTTCAGCCAGACATTTGACCAGTAGCCATCATTGGACTCACGCACAACTTCAAGATCGATGCCAGCGGCCTTTGCAGATTCTGCATAAAGTTGGCCTGCATCCACTGCGCCTTCAAACGCTGTTGAAGCAAGATGCAACTTCACCTTCAAATTTTCCATACCTGCTTTTTTAAGATGGAATTTGGCTTTTTCTGGATCATAAGGTCGTTGCGGAAGCTCCTCTGGGGTTGCCCTGTAAATATTTGCGGGGCCGACCGGTGAATCATTACCAAGCTCACCTTTGCCTTTAAGGATTTTGGCCAGCAATTCCTCACGATTAATCGCATATTTCAGAGCTTCGCGCACATCGCTATTCTTATACGGATCTACTGTGGTATGCATTGGAAACACGGCGTGTTTGTTACCGCTGGTCGTAAACACTTTCACATTAGTGTCGCGTTCCAGCAGATGTGCCGTTTTCAGGTCAAGATTTGACATCGCGTGGATCTCGCCAGACCGCAAAGCCGCGGTCCGTGCAACAACATCAGCGATAAACAGGTTTTCGACCGTATCAAAAAATGCCTGGTCTTCTTTCCAATAGTTCGGGTTGCGCTTCAACTTACCGGTAACACCTGGTTCGAATTTTTCCAGAGTATAACCGCCGGTACCCTCACCTTTTTCCCAGGCCATGGTGCCGTCGCTTTTCGCTTCACAAATCGTCAGGTGATAATCACTGGCGAGGAACGGAAAATCAGCACTTCCGCCTTCTAAGGTGAAAACAACTGTGTCTTTGCCATCAGCCTTGATGTCTTTGATCGGCTTAACGATGCCTTTAGCTGCTGATTTTGTATCTTTACCACGGTGATGGTTAAATGAAGCGATGACGTCTTCGGCTTCCAAAGTTTTACCACTGTGGAATTCGACACCTTTGCGCAACTTGAATGTCCAGGTTGCAGCATCTGGAGATGCTTCCCAACTTTCAGCAAGCTCTGGACGGAGTTCGCCAGATGGGGAAATTTCTGTCAGGTTGTTGCGAAGCTGGCCAGCACTCATATTGATCATATAAGAATCAAGTGTGCGAGCAGGATCGAGAACGTCGCCGGTGCTGCCACCAGTCAGACCCTGGCGAAAATCGCCACCCTTTTTAGGGGTTGCAGCTTTGGCTGAATCAAAAAACGACATCGCCGCACCGGCTGTAACGCCAGCCGCTACCGCTTGAACTACAAATTCGCGCCGGGTTATCCGGTGCTTGCCAATGAGGCCGTTTAGAACACTTTGTTTGCGCATGTATTTTCCTCCCTTTGTTGTTTGCTTTAATTGTTTTAAGCAAATGCGTCGGACCCAATCATATCCGATCAGACCTTCCCGCATAGTGGTTTTTTCGATAAATCGGTCATCTGGCGTGAAATTTTTTCAACTTAGATACGATTGGCACCGCATTCAAAGGGTGTCGAAAGACTGCTAAATTTCTTGAGTTGTTTAAACTTGATAATAAATTTATCCACTAATGCTTATTAGGTTACTTCAGATAGGTTATGTTGAATTTTGTTCGTTGGAACGTATAGAATCAACCAATCCGCAGGAAAAATATGGATTCAGAACATAAACTTCCCCTTTTCATTTCGTATTTCACGCCAAATAC
>CAJQND010000034.1 GCA_905479595.1 uncultured Hyphomicrobiales bacterium | reverse complement strand
TTCAAATCACGTCGAACGGTCTCCAGTGATACATTAAAATCGGCAGCAAGTCGGGAGACCGAATAGGTACCCTTGAATTCGAGTTTTTCAAGAATTTGGTTCTGGCGGGTCGTTAACATTACCACTCCGGCATAAAGTTAAATTATTTGGCTTTGATGCTCATTTGCCCATCATTTCTAATAATTCAGACATAATCAACACAATTTACCACATTTTGCAGTTGACAGGTTGGCTATTCTTGCGTGTTAATCATGTTGCCAAAGGGACACTTGGACACACCGCTGTCCCAACCTGCTTTCCAGGCCGGAACAGCGCTGCCGGGGGGTTGATTGCAAACAGCGCAGGGAGATCGTAATGAAAATGAAGTCTTTCTATACAATGAACCAAAGAATGCGGATGGGCGGCCTTGCGGTTGCACTTGCCCTCACTGCTGGTTTCGCACACGCACAAGAGTCAACCGATCCAATCAAACTGACGCTTCATGACTGGACAGGTCAGTTGATTACCACCCAAATCATGGGTGAGGTGCTCAAAAAGGCCGGATACAATATTGAGTATGTTCAGGCCGACTATCTGGCCCAATTTGCCGGGCTTGAAACTGGAGATCTGCATGTTGCGATGGAAATGTGGGAGACCACAGGGCGTGATGCCATGGACGCAGCAACGGCAACCGGCAAGGTAGAGGTTTTAGGCCCTACCGGTATGAAAGCCAAGGAGGAATGGTGGTATCCCGAATACATGAAGGAAAAGTGCCCCGGACTTCCAAATTGGGAAGCTCTCAAGGATGCTGCTTGTGCGGAAGCTTTCTCAACAGCAGAAACAGCTCCCAAGGGCCGCTATCTTGGCGGACCGGTGACATGGGGCGGCTTTGACGATGAACGGGTCAAAGCACTCGATCTGCAGTTCGAAGTTATCCATGCCGGCACGGACGCTGCCCTCTTCGCCGAACTTGAAAGCGCATATCAGCGCACAGCGCCAATATTGTTATGGATATATGCTCCGCATTGGGCTCCTGCAAAATATGCAGGTGAGTGGGTGGAATTCCCTGAATATACTGCCGAGTGCTACAATGACTCGGCTTGGGGCAGCAACCCGGACAAAGCCTACGATTGTGGCAAACCGTTTGGCGAAATCTGGAAAGTCGGCTGGGCCGGCTTAAAGGACAAATGGCCCGGCGCTCACAAGGCTGTGACTGCGTTCACCATCGACAATAATGAGATGGGCACAATGATCACTGAAGTTGATCTCAATGGCAAAACCGTTGAAGCAGTGACGTCCGACTGGATGGTCGCCAATGAAGCGCGCTGGCAGGGATGGATTTCAAAATAGCCATTGCAATTTCCTGTTTACTTGCCGGACTGCTCGTTCCCTCCCGGTGAACGGTCCGGTTTTTTCTCCAGTCTGTTTGCATCATTGAAGGCTCAAAAATTGACTAAACAGCCTAAGTTGATATGCCAGAATGTTTGGAAATTGTTCGGCGCAGGCGGTCGTCAGTTCTTGTCGCAACATTCCCAAATGCCAAGTCTGACTGAGTTATCGGATGCGGGCCTAATTGGTGCGGTTCGAAACGTCAATCTTGAAGTCAACGAAGGCGAAATCTTCGTGATCATGGGGCTTTCGGGTTCGGGGAAATCCACTTTGGTGCGATGTCTTTCCCGACTGATTGAACCGACCGCAGGTGAAATCCTGTTCAATGGCGAAAGCCTACTTGCGGCAAGCGATGCAGAAATGATTGAAATCCGGCGTCACAAGATGGGCATGGTTTTCCAGCATTTTGCTCTGCTACCACACCTCAATGTGCTCGACAATGTGGCCTTCCCGCTTTCAATTCAGGGCGTAGATAAGGCTGAACGCTACGACAAGGCGCGCAAAATGGTGGAACTTGTTGGCCTTGGTGGCCGCGAAGAAGCCTTTCCGCGCCAGCTCTCAGGTGGTCAGCAGCAACGGGTTGGTATCGCCCGGTCCCTCGCCGTTGAGCCGGAGCTCTGGTTTCTAGACGAGCCGTTTTCAGCGCTTGACCCGCTGATCCGCAGGGAAATGCAAGACGAATTCATCCGCCTGCAATCGGTGCTAAAAAAGACGATTGTGTTTATTACCCACGATTTCGATGAAGCAATCCGTCTTGCTGATCGCATTGCCATCATGAAGGACGGTGAGATTGTTCAATGCGGAACACCGGAAGAAATCGTGCTTAATCCAAAAACCGATTACGTGCGCGAATTCACCTTGGCCGTGACGAAAGCAAAGGTGGTCCGGGTCGCTACAGTTATGAAAAAGGTGTATACCAAAACAGCTAAAACCAATACAACGACCGTCTCGGCCAAAGCCACAATTGCCGAAGCAGCACCCATGTTTGTTGGGAGTATGGAAAAAGTTCAGGTGCTGGACGGCACCAACAAGATTGTCGGTACGCTCCATCGCGATGACGTCATTGACCTGATGATGCGAGGATAAGGATGGCCGTTCAGCTTCCCCTATCCGAGCGCTCCGTACCCATTGGATATACAGGCAGGTATTCCGCCACTGCAGTGGCATTTTTATTGTTTATGGCCCTCTGGCAATTTGGCCGATCAATGTTTCCGTTTGCCTTTGAGTTTCCTGGCGAGTTTATCTTGCCCCTCGCCCGCTGGATCAGCCAGTTTACAAAATGGCTTTTGAACGATGCTACTTTCGGGTTGTTCACCTTTGCGGAATTTACCCGATTTATCGCTGCATTGATCGACTTCCCTTACCGCATTGTCCTTTCTTTGCTTTCAACCGGTTTTTTGTCTGGCCAGGGCTCTTCCGCAGTACAAATGTTGCCGCCCGTCAGTTGGGTCGGTGTGATCGCCAGTTTTGCCCTTGCAGGCTATTTTGCCGGGGGAATGCGGGTTTGCCTCATTGCGGCCTTCTGCATGCTTTTCATCGTCTTGTTTGGCCAGTGGGACAGTGCACTGGTGACGCTGTCTTCGATTTTGGTTGCGCTACCAATTGGCGTGCTGGGCGGATTGTTTTTCGGTATTGGTGCATACCGCCTAGCCTGGCTGGAACGCGCCTTGCGACCGGTGCTTGACCTGATGCAAACAATGCCGGTTTTTGCCTATCTCGTCCCGATTCTGATCATGTTCGGCTTTGGGCCGGTTGCGGCGATTGTTGCCACACTGGTATATGCCATGCCGCCGATGACGCGAATTACCATGCTTGCCCTGCAGCGTGTTCCGGCGGAGTATCGCGATCTCGGCAACATGGTTGGTTGTACTCGCTCACAAATGACATGGAGGGTTCTTGTTCCCTCTGCCAAGGAATCGCTGATGGTGGGTGTCAACCAGGTTATCATGTTGTCCCTCAACATGGTCATCATTGCATCCATGATCGGAGCAGGCGGTCTGGGGTTTGATGTGCTGGCCGCCTTGCGCCGTTTGGATTTTGGCGCAGGGCTGGAAGCTGGGTTTGCCATAGTGGCGCTGGCGATCGCGCTTGACCAGATCAGCCAGGCCATGGCCAACCGGCAGGCTGAAATCGTCACGCCAGTCTCCGGGTTCAGGCGCCATCCCTATCTATTGGCATCGGTTACAATTATCATTATCAGCGGTATTGTAGGTTTTGCGTTTCCATTGATTCAAACCTGGCCTGAAGCATTTCATCTTTCAACAGGGACATTCTGGTCAAAACTGGTTGAATGGATCAATGTGAATTATTTCGATACGCTTGAGGGTATCAAAAATGCGTTGTTACTGAATGTGCTGATACCGTTCAAACGATTTTTAATTGATCTGCCCTGGCTCGGCATGATCGCCATTGTCGGCTTTGCCGCGTGGCGTTTGCAAGGTATTAGACTC
>CAJQND010000033.1 GCA_905479595.1 uncultured Hyphomicrobiales bacterium | reverse complement strand
GCAGAAAGGTAAGAATAGGTAGATGCAAAATCAAACCAGAATTCAATTACTTTTTTTCCGCTCATATGAACGATTCCCTCTATGATTTATCGCGACATTAACTGAAGAGGATGCCGATTGTGACCAAAATTTTGTTTGTCTGTCTCGGCAATATTTGCCGTTCGGCAATGGCTGAAGGGGTGTTGGGAAAAATCGCTGCGGCCCGTGGGCTGGATGTCGAGATTGATTCAGCCGGAACCAGCCACTGGCACATAGGCGAGGCACCAGATGGCCGCGCCCAGACCGCTGCGTTGGCGCGCGGTATTGATCTTTCCACGCAGAGAGCCAGGCAGATCGCGCCAGATGATTTTGAACAATTTGATTTGGTCCTCGCCATGGATATTAAAAACCTGGAAAAACTGAAAGGACAGACAGGCACCAAACACGCACACAAGCTGGCACAATTCCTGGATCACGCCCCGCAAACCGGACAACGCGAAGTGCCCGACCCGTATTATGGCGGCCCGGATGGATTTGAGAATGTGCTTGTTCTCATCGAGCAGGCCAGTTCCGGCCTAGCTGATCAGTTACTCGCCAAAGGGTAAGTCTCTTCAACGACATACGGCCCGCCGCCCGTAGAAGGTTTGGCTGAATACAGAACAAACTGGTTAACTTCAAACGGCACGCTGCAATACCCTGAATGGGCAGCAAGATAGTGCTCAACATCAGGGTAATAAACACCTGATCTGAGCCGCGCCAATGTAACATGGGGCGTAAATTTGCGTCCATCTGGTGGCAGGCCGATCATTTGGCACGCTCGCTCCTGACGGGCCTGTAAGTCGTTCAGCGCCGCACTGGTTTCCAAACCTGCCCAGATTGAGCGCGGTTTTCTGGAGCCAAAGCTCCCCATGCCCGAAAGCCGGAGAGAAAAGCTCTCCCCTGCTGTTGCGCGCAACGCCGCCACCACATCATTCGCGGTTGCATCATCGATGTCGCCAATAAACCGCAAGGTGATGTGGAAAGATTCCGCGTTGATCCAGCGCGCACCGTCAACTCCACCACTCATCAATGAAAGCCCGTCTGCCAGCGTCGAGGGAATTTCAATGCCGGAAAAAAGTCTAGGCATGGGTTATTTATCCTTTTGCAGAGAATCAAGTACCTCTTCCACCAGGGGAAGGATACCTGCGGCAATCACATCGACCCCCTTGGCATTTGGGTGCATGCCATCTGCGAGATTTAGATCTGGGTTTGCCGCAACCCCTTCAAGAAAAAACGGATAAAGTGCAGTTTGATATTTGGCAGCAAGGCGAGGATAGATGGTGTTGAACGCTTGCCCGTAAGCTTCACCCATATTGGGTGGGGCGATCATGCCAGCGAGTATAACCTGTGCACCCATCGCCTGGAGCTTGGATAAAATCTCATCGAGAGATTTTTCCGTTTCCTCCGGCGGAATACCGCGCAAGGCGTCATTTGCGCCAAGTTCAACAATGACCAGGCCTGTACCTTCCGGCACCGCCCATGCAAGCCGTGACAGGCCTGCAGATGCCGTATCACCGGAAACGCCTGCATTCACGACATTCGCTTGATGCCCGGCCGCATTCAGCAGGTTCTGAAGCCTCGCTGGAAAACTTTCACCTGGTGCGAGTTGATAGCCCGCAGAGAGGCTGTCGCCCAAAACCACCAGCGAAACAGGCTCAGCCTTCGCCGTCTGCGCGTTAAAAAAAGTGAAAAGTAACATCACACATGTGGCAATTAGCTTGAC
Source organism: uncultured Hyphomicrobiales bacterium (assembly GCA_905479595.1). Taxonomy (GTDB): domain Bacteria; phylum Pseudomonadota; class Alphaproteobacteria; order Rhizobiales; family CAJQND01; genus CAJQND01. The sequence goes on along the minus strand of CAJQND010000033.1, from coordinate 6,814 downwards.
CATTTATCTCCGATCCCCATATTCCGATCCACGCGCCCTCTGGTTTCGTAAGTTAAGTATTCTTTTAGCGCGAACAAGGAGCGCCAGTTGACTTCTCTTTCACAACCCTTTGTCCAATTGCAAGATGTTCACCTCACTCTGCCTTCTCGTGCGGGGCCGGTAGATATCCTGCGCGGCGTCGATTTGGAGATTTCCCAGGGTGAAGCCCTTGGGGTCGTTGGACCTTCCGGGTCTGGCAAAACGACGCTGCTCATGGTGCTCGCTGGTCTGGAACAGGCAAATAGCGGCCTTGTATCCGTTGCAGGCAATGATCTAGGTCCCCTTGACGAAGACGCACTGGCGCTCTTTCGCCGCGATAATATTGGAATCGTGTTCCAGGCATTTCATTTGATCCCGACCATGACTGCGCTTGAAAACGTGGCCATTCCGCTGGAATTCAAAGGAGACAGGAAGGCATTTTCCAAGGCAGAAGACCGTCTGGATCGCGTCGGCCTCGGCCACCGTCTGCAGCATTATCCAGGCCAGCTTTCCGGTGGCGAACAGCAACGCGTTGCCATTGCCCGCGCACTGGCAGCGGGTGCCAAGCTCATTCTGGCCGATGAACCAACCGGTAATCTCGACCATGAAACGGGCCAGCAAATCATCGATCTGTTGTTTTCCCTGCGCGGGGAAGATGGAACAACACTCATGCTTGTGACCCATGATCAGGATCTGGCCAAACGCTGTGGGCGGGTGGCAAGCGTTGCCGATGGCCGCATCGTGTCTGGCGGGATGGCGAACCGATGAGGCAATCCGGCGGGTTCTCGACCTTGCGTGTTGCCGCCCGGCTTGCTGCCCGCGAACTGCGTTCCGGCTTACAGGGGTTTTATATTTTTCTTGCATGCCTGGCCCTTGGCGTCGGGTCAATTGCAGCTATCGGCTCATTATCTCATTCGATCTATTCCGGCCTTAGCGAAGAAGGTCAGGCCATTCTCGGCGGGGACGCTGAATTGCGTTTGGTGCACCGGCAAATCAAGCCGGACGAACACGCATGGTTGAAAAAGCGCGCGCAGGTTATCGAGCTTGCAACATTGCGCGCCATGGCCATTTCGAAAGATGGCACCCGCAACGGCCTGGTTGAGGTAAAGGCCGTCGACGATACCTACCCAGGCTATGGCACTTTACACTTCGACACCGAAATCACTCCGCAAGCAGTGATGGCAAAAACCGGGGACCAATGGGGCCTGGCGGCTGATGTCGCTCTGCTTGCACGCCTTGGAGTGAGCAAGGGCGGTCAGTTGCGCATCGGCTCGGCGCTGTTTGAGCTGCGCGCCATCATCGCCACTGAACCCGATCGCGCTGCCGGAGGGTTTTTTCTTGGTCCCAGAGTGTTGATGTCAAAAGAGGCTCTGGCGGCGACGGGTCTGGTGCAGCCGGGTTCGCTTGTCCACTGGCACTATAAACTCAAACTCCCCCAACCTGCGTCTGATGGAGATATCAAGACACTTCTTGCAGATGTTAAAACCACCTTTCCTGAAGCTGGGTGGCGGTTGCGCTCGCGCGATAATGCAGCACCCGGCATTCAGCGGTTTGTAGACCGGCTGGCATTGTTTTTGACTCTTGTAGGCCTCACCGCGCTGATTGTCGGCGGGGTTGGCATTGGCAATGCGGTGAACAATTTTCTCGACACAAAGCGGCGCAATATAGCCATGCTCAAATGTCTCGGCGCGCCGGGAAATGTGATCTTTTTCACCTATCTGTTTCAAGTCCTGGTGATGACGGCGGCGGGTATTGCACTTGGGCTTATCATTGGGGCCGGATTGCCGATAATTCTTGCAGGTGCATTGAAAAACCTGCTGCCGGTTTCCCTTGAGATCGGGTTGCATTGGGCACCACTTATCCGCGCGGCTGCCTTTGGTATTCTGGTGATGTTGGTTTTCGTCATCTGGCCCTTGGGCAAAGCGCGCGAACTGCCGGCAACTGCGCTGTTTCGCGCTGGTCTGGCACCTGCTCGCACCCTGCCCCGCACGCCGTATATCCTTGCCACAGGGTTGGCGTTAATCGCCCTGATTGCACTTGCAGTCACGACGTTCCCGGAACGCAATATTACGCTTTATTACGCCTTCGGCCTGATATTCAGCTTTATCGTGCTGTGGAGCATGGCCAAAGGCATTGCGGCACTTGCCCGTACCCTGCCTCACCCGCGTAAAATTTCAGCCCGGCTGGCGCTGGCCAATTTACACCGGCCCGGCGCCCCCACAACCAGTATCGTGGTGTCACTCGGCCTGGGTCTGACCTTGTTTGTGACCCTGGCATTGCTTGACACCAACCTGACACGCGAATTGCGCCAGACCTTGCCAGGAAAAGCACCGGCTTTTTTCTTTGCTGATATTCAACCAACCGCGTTGGAGGGATTTCAAAAATTAGCCAACAGTGCCAAAGGGGTTGAACGGGTTGATACCGTGGCCATGCTGCGCGGGCATATTACGAGCGTTAAAGATATTCCAACCGCCAAGATAAAACCCCATGCAGATGCCGCCTGGGCCCTGCGCGGCGACCGGGGCATAACCTATTCGGCCACCCTTCCGGCAGGCTCCACCATTGTCAGCGGCAAATGGTGGAAGGAAGATTATTCTGGCCCGCCGCTGGTCTCTTTGACCGATGACATTGCCCGGGGTCTGGGCGTTAAGGTCGGCGACGAGATCGGCGTCAATGTTCTTGGCCGCGCCATTACCGCAAAAATCGCCTCAACCCGCGCGATTGAATGGCGCTCGCTTGGCATAAATTTTGTCATGGTATTTTCCCCCAACACCTTAAAAGCTGCACCGCATACCTATCTGGTGACACTGGTTATGGACCCAAGCGGCGAGGACGCATTGATGGGCGAGGTTGCGAAGGACTTTCCCACCGTTACCGCCGTTCGGGTTAAAGAAGCACTGGATGCAATCAACGACCTATTGGGTAAATTGCTGTTTGCGGTGCGCGGTGCCAATTTAACGACCTTGCTTGCGGGTATTCTGGTACTCGCTGGCGCAATGGCCACCGGACTGAGGGCACGGGTATTCGATGCGGTGATTTTAAAAACCCTTGGTGGCACCAGGCGGCAACTACTCGGCGCATTCTTGCTTGAATACGGCTTGCTTGGCGCGTTGACATCCACGTTTGCGCTTTTCGCGGGCACATTGGCCTCATGGATGGTGATTTCGTTCGTGATGGATTTTTCCTGGAGTTTTGCACCTGCTGCAGCCCTTTTCACCCTCGCGGGTGCAATTGTAATCACCGTGCTGGCCGGGCTCGCCACAACCTGGCGGGCACTCACTGCAAAAGTGTCACCGGTGCTCAGAAACGGCTAATGCGCCTCTCCCCACCCTGGTGTGTTCTCACATCGTGGAAATATGCGTGTATTCTCGTGCTGTCAAAGCTTGAATTGTCCGGTCAAAATCGCCATATTCACCACAGAATGTTTTCTGACCACTGAAAGGGTAAGATAAATGGCGGAATTTGACCGGCAAAGGGCGGCTGCACCGACAAGCACCACCCATACGCATGAGATAGATGCAGGCCTTCGTTCTTATATGATGAAGGTTTACAACTACATGGCGCTGGGCGTTGCGTTCACAGCAGTTGTTACGCTGTTTGTGGCGTCGAACCCGGCTTTGATGCAGGCTGTAGCACTTGGACCAATGAAATGGGTCCTGTTCGGTGGCCTTCTTGGCATGGGCTGGTTTGCTGGAAGACTGATTTTTTCCGGCAACACCATGTTGGCACACTTGTGTTTCTGGGGGTATGCGGGCCTATGGGGCGTGCTGATATCTCCGATGATCCATGTCTATATGGGTCAGGATCCAGGAATTGTTGTCAGGGCGTTTGCGATCACAGCTGTTACATTTGGTGCCACCAGCCTCTATGGCTATGTCACCAAGAGAGATATGTCCGCACTCGGGACATTCTTCATGATGGCGTCTATCGGCCTGATCGTTGCAATGCTGGTGAACGCATTCTTCGTTCAGTCTTCGATGATGAGCCTTCTTGTTTCTGGTGCCGTTGTGTTGCTGTTCTCGGCAATCACCGCTTGGGAAACCCAGGCTGTAAAGCAAATGTACATCCATGGGGATGACCACGGCGTCACCCAGCAGAAGGCCATTTTCGGTGCGTTTATGCTCTATGGCAGCTTCATTACCTTGTTCATTCACATCTTGAACATTCTTGGTATCATGCGGGAATAGGTGATCGCGCAAAGCGCATCTGAACAAATCAAAACCCCGGATGGCATATGCTCTCCGGGGTTTTTTAATGGGTTTTGTTAAAGCTGGTTTAAACCGATACGAGTTTCGGGCGCCGATCTATGATCTTGAGAACCTGCGCCAGATCATGTCCACGGCGCAAAATCATGCCGGTTGCTGTGATCACGCTGTAAGCACCTTGCTTGCGTGCCAGTCTTGGATTTTTCTCTACCCGGTAGAGCGGCACTTCGCTGGTGCGCCGGAAAATCGAAAACACCGCGTACTCTTTGCCATGATCGATCGCGTAATCGCGCCACTCCCCATCCGCGACCTTGCGGCCGTAAACCGAAAGAATCATATTGAGTTCTTTGCGGTTGAATGCGGTGATAATTGGAGCTTGAGAAGCCGCATTCGAAAATGAACGCGCCGCTTCATTGGTTGAAGGTTTTTGGCGGGACCCAGCTTGTTTTTGCCGCGCCCCGAACAGAACTATTGGCTCAGTTTCGCTCATGCCCCTCCCCGGATAACTTGCCCTAAATCGGACCCTTATTTCGTAATGGAGATATGATGGCCAAGATTTTCGCGATTTGCAAGCTACCAAAAGATTAATGCCTTCAGCAGCTGCCTTTAAATCACACCCTAACTTTCACAATTCCGCCTGATTTCAGTCTTCTTGCGGTCATGTTGCCCGGTCAATCTAGCTATGTTGCCTCTAGTGGCCCGGTTCGCATAGACTTCGGATTTCAGCCCCCCAGCCCCCCGAATGTCTTTATTTCGCGAACCGGGCCCTTTTTTTGCCCAATGCGACACCTGATCCCTTGAAGATGATATGCGGAAAACCAATATTTCCAGCATTCGGGAAATTTGAAAATCAGGAACAAATCGCAATGGCTAAGGCTGCGCCAGCATCTTCTACACAGCACGAATTCCAGGCTGAGGTAACACGTTTGCTGCACCTCATGGTGCATTCGGTTTATTCCGAGCGCGAAGTGTTTCTGCGAGAGTTGATCTCTAACGCAGCAGATGCCTGCGACAAGCTACGTTATGCGGCCATTGCCACACCTGAGTTTCTGGCTGGCGATCCTGATCTGGCAATAGCACTCACCTATGACAAGAAAAATTCCGCCCTGGTCGTTGCCGATAACGGTATCGGTATGGACCATGACGAGATGGTCAGTAATCTGGGCACGATAGCGCGCTCGGGCACAAAGGCGTTTATGGAAAGCGCCCAGAACGATGACAGCGAAGAACCGGTTCATTTGATCGGTCAGTTTGGCGTTGGGTTCTATTCCGCGTTTATGGTGGCAGACAGTGTTGAAGTTTATTCGCGCCGCGCTGGCACTGATGAAGGCTGGTTGTGGAAATCGGACGGTGCAGGCAGTTTTTCCATTGAACCAACCGATGATGCGCCGGCGCGCGGCACAAAGATCAAACTCAACATTCGCAAAAAGGACAAGAAGCTTCTTGATGATCTGGAACTGCGCCGCATTGTGCGCACCTATTCCGACCATATCGCCATTCCCATTACTCTGGCTGAGACCGTTAAGGGTGAAACGGCTGAGGCGGACCAGTTAAATTCTGCCAGCGCCCTGTGGACCCGGCCTAAATCAGACATTACCCCCGCTCAGTACAACGAATTTTACGGCCATATCTCGGGATTGTATGCCGAGCCCGCCTCAACCATTCATTACCGGGTAGAAGGCCGTCACGAGTACCAGGTGCTGCTATTTGTGCCCGGTGAGCAACCTTATGACCTGTTCGACCCCGAGCGCCGCGGGCGGCTCAAGCTTTATGTGCGCAGGGTGTTCATTTGCGACGATGCCGATATCCTTCCCGCTTATTTGCGCTTTGTGCGTGGGGTAATAGATTCAGAAGACATGCCGCTGAACATCTCCCGCGAGATGCTGCAAAACAATCCGATTGTTGCGCAAATCCGCAAGGCGGTAACCAAGCGGGTTTTGTCGGAGCTTGGAAAACTGGCGAAAAAATCTCCCGAAAAATATGAAACCATGTGGCGCGCACTTGGCCCTGTTATCAAAGAAGGGTTGTATGAGGACTATGAGCGCCGCGACGATTTGCTGGCGCTGGCGCGGTTTGAAACCACCAAGGAACCAGGTGCCCTGCGCGCGCTGAGCGACTATGTCGCTGATATGAAAGATGGCCAGAGCGCCATTTACTATATGACCGGCAACAGTGCCGAGGCGCTCGCCAACAGCCCTCAGGCGGAAGGCTTCAGGGCGCGTGGTATTGAGATCATGCTGCTCACCGACCCGGTTGATAATTTCTGGACGACCACAGCGCTTGGATTTGACGGCAAGCCCTTCCGGTCCATCACCCAGGGAGACCAGGACCTTGAGACCATCCCTGTTGAAGAAGGAAAGACCTCCAAAGACAGTGCAGATGAAACAGACGAAGCCGCTCTTGCCACTTTGATTTCAGTGATGAAAACCACGCTTGGCGATGCAGTTTCTGAAATCCGCAAATCAGCCAGGCTCACCGATAGCCCTGTTTGCCTTGTGGCTGGCGACAGCGGGATGGACCGCAATCTTGAACGCCTTTTAAGTCAGCAAAAAACCACAGGCGTAGAACGCACTGCGCCGGTTCTTGAGCTC
>CAJQND010000032.1 GCA_905479595.1 uncultured Hyphomicrobiales bacterium | reverse complement strand
AAGGTCATGCCCGGCGCGCGCATGTTGAAGATGGTGGTGATGAAGTTGATCGCACCAAGAATGGATGATGCGCCAGCCAGATGAAGCGCCAAAATCGCAAAATCGACCGCAGGACCCGGCGCACCAGACGTTGAAAGTGGTGGATAAACCGTCCACCCGCCGCCGACACCGAAGCCACCGGGAGGCCCTTCGACAAACATTGACAGGACCAGAAGCAGCAATGCTGGAACCAGCAACCAGAAAGAAATGTTGTTCATGCGCGGAAACGCCATATCCGGCGCGCCAATCATCAGCGGCACGAACCAGTTGCCAAATCCGCCGATCATTGCAGGCATGACCATGAAAAACACCATGATCAAACCATGTGCGGTGATGAACACATTAAACACATGCTTGCCTGCATCGACTGATGAATCCACATCAAATCCGTACAGCATTTGTGCCAGGCCGGTGAAATATTGAATGCCCGGCTCGGCCAGTTCCAGCCGCATGAACAAGGACATCAAGCCACCAACAAGGCCGGCAAAAATCGCAAACCATAAATACATTGTACCAATGTCTTTATGGTTGGTGGAGTAGACGTAACGACGCCAGCCTGTCGGGTGGTGATCGTGGTCAGCGTGTGCTGCTTCGGTTGCCATGTGTCTACCTCTGAACTTTCTCTATTTCTCTTAACTTCAATGCCGGTTAATCGCTGCTGTTTGTAGCGGCAATTTCGAGGGGCTTTTTGGATGCCGCCAATTTTTTTGCGTCGTCGGCCAGTGTGGCCAGCAACTGCGTTTGCGCTTCGTCAATATCGTTTGCCGCCGCTTCACTCCAGGCTTTGAATTTCTCATCTGAAACCACCCGTATCGCGATCGGCATATAGGCATGCTTGATCCCGCACAATTCAGAGCACTGGCCGTAGTAGATGCCCTCTTTGGTGGCTTTGAACCAGGTTTCGTTAAGCCGTCCGGGAACCGCATCCATTTTGGTGCCAAAAGATGGCATCGCGAAGTTGTGCAAAACATCAGACGCGGTGACAATCACCCGCACTGTCTTGTTAACTGGAACGACAATCTCGTTGTCCACAGCAAGCAGACGCGGCGCGCCAGGGTCAACCTTGCGGCGTTCTTCCAATTCGTCGGCTTCCAGCATGATGGAATCGAATGAAATGTCGCCATTGTCAGGATATTCATAAGACCAGTACCACTGGTTCCCGATTGCTTTAATCGTCATATCAACAGTTGGAAGGTCACGTTGGAAGTACAACAACCGGAAGGACGGAATTGCGATCACCAGAAGAATAAGGATCGGCACCACAGTCCACACCACTTCAATGAAGGTGTTATGGGTGGTGCGGGAAGGTTCTGGATTTGCGCGGGCGTTAAATTTGACCATGATGATGATCAACAGCGCCATCACGAACAAACATATGATGGTGATGATCCACAAAATGAAAGTGTGAACCCCCGCAATTCGTTCCATGATCGGAGTCGCAGCTTCCTGCAATCCCATCTGCCAAGGTACAGCCTGGCCTAGTCCGCCCGCTGAAGCCACACTCGCCGCGATCATTGCTAGAATAAATGCGGTTCCGCCCAATAGTCTTCGCATAGATGCAAAGCTCCTCTTAGATAATCCTGCCCTGCCTGCCGCTTCCTGATTTTCAGGATGGTGTGCAGGTTAAGGTCACGTTTTAGTCAAAAATACACGCTCTGACAAAACGCTTTTTCGATTCAGTACGGTTTAATCCCCCATCCACCCAGTTGTACGAGGCAAATGCGAGATAAGCCACGGGAAACGAATTAGATGGAAGGCTTCAGAATATAGCCAGCATTTGCCGGTGAGAACGCGTCATAACCACGCGCCGGGACAAATTTTTCGCGACCAATTGACACAATAGCGGAAAACTTTAATGAAGTGGCATTCCATAAGAGTTGTTCTCTCAATCCCGCCCCAATTTGGTTGCATGAAGATTCCGCACTGGCAATCATGAGAATCTCAGGCTAGTAAAGCTGGCAATAGCTGCGATCATTGCCAATTCGAGGATATTTAGAAATGAATTGCACCACCGCTTTTAGAGTTTATGCAACCAGCCTTCTGGCTGCAGCAGCTCTTATCGTGATTTCTCCGGCTGGTACGATGCCAGCCCAGGCACAACAACAACCGGCGGCTCAGAAACCACCGGCTGCCAAAAAAGTACCGACTGGCCCGCGGGTTCAGGTTTTGAAGCAATTGCAACGCCAGCAACAACAACGCCAGCAACAGGGTGGAGCACGACAACAACCCCAACAGCCACCAGCAGATGTGATTGCGACGCACGGAAAATGGCAAGTGCAATGCGGTAAGACCGCTGCACCTGGAACCCCAGCAGCAGACGCGAGTTCCGGCAAAGCAAACAAAGGCGACGCTGTACCAGGTTCGACAACAGCACCGGCAGCACCCGCAACACCGGCAGCCGCTGCCCCGGCGCGCCAGTGTGGCATGGTTCAGGTCGTAGAGGCACCAGAACGCAAGGGCGTCACCCTTACTTTAATTTTGGGCAAAGCGCCGCAAGGCGACAAAACTGCCATCATGATGCGTATTCTCGTGCCGGTCGGGGTCTACCTGCCTTTGGGCATTGCCATGGAAGTTGACGGCGCGCCAATTGGTCGGGTGCCATTCATCCGCTGTCTGCCGCAGGTCTGTATGGCCGTGGCAGAAGCAACCACTGAAACACTCGCGAAAATGCGCAAAGGCACGAAGGCTAATTTCATAATCTATGAAGCACCAGGTGTCGGCGTCACACTGCCGGTCTCGCTGGAAGGCTTTACCAAATCAGTTGAAGTGCTGAAAAGCTCATGACCGATGCGCCGGGCAGCCTGTTTTTCAGCGCAACCGGCCTGGATCGGGACCGCACTGAAGATTTGGTCTCAGAGGCTTTAACTGGCTGTGATGACGGGGAATTGTTTCTCGAGTATCGTCAATCTGAAGCCCTGGTCTTTGATGACGGCAAGCTGAAGACCGCCAGCTTTGATACCAATCAAGGCTTCGGCCTGCGGGCAATATGTGGCGAAGCCACCGGCTATGCCCATGCATCAGAGTTATCTGAAGCCGCATTGCAACGTGCAATTTCCGCAGTTACTGCAGTGCGGAGCGGCCATAACGGCACCATGGCAGAAGCACCACCCGGCACCAATGCCAAGCTCTATCCGGCCGATAACCCTCTTGGGCTTATGAGCTTCGACGAGAAAGTCGCATTGCTGGAAAAGATCGATGCCTATGCCCGCAGTCTCGATAAGGATGTGCGCCAGGTTTCTGCATCCCTTGGCGGCGACTGGCAGGCAGTGCAGATAATTCGCTCTGATGGCATGTCAATTTGTGACTTCCGGCCATTGGTTCGCCTGAGTGTATCGATCGTAGCCGGACGCGGTGATCGCCAGGAAAGCGGCAGTTACGGCCTGGGGGGTCGGGCCGCCTATGAGACCTATGTGAGCGAAGATAACTGGCAAAACGCCGTCCAGAAAGCGCTGGCCCAGGCACATACCAATCTGGATGCTGAAGAGGCTCCGGCTGGTGAAATGGATGTGGTTCTGGGTCCAGGTTGGCCCGGTATTCTGCTGCACGAAGCGGTAGGCCATGGCCTTGAAGGCGATTTTAACCGCAAGCAGACCTCGGCGTTTGCTGGTCTGGTCGGCCAACGGGTCGCATCACCCGGCGTGACCGTTCTTGACGATGGCACAATTGATGGCCGTCGCGGGTCTTTAAGCCTGGACGATGAAGGCACCCCGACAAGTTGCACCACGCTGATTGAAGACGGTATCCTCACCGGTTTCATGCAGGACCGGCTCAACGCCCGGCTCATGGGCGTTCAACCCACCGGCAATGGACGGCGGCAATCTTACGCGCATCAACCCATGCCACGCATGACCAACACCTATATGCTTGGCGGAGATGCCGCACCTGATGACATTATCTCATCGGTCAAGAACGGACTTTATGCAGTGTCTTTCGGGGGCGGGTCCGTCGATATTACATCGGGAAAATTTGTATTCTCCTGCACCGAAGCCTATCGTATAGAGAACGGCAAAATCGGCAACCCGGTAAAAGGGGCAACCCTGATCGGCAACGGCCCGGATGCTCTCACCAGGATATCGATGATCGGAAACGATATGGCGCTTGATGCCGGCCAGGGCACCTGCGGCAAATCTGGCCAGTGGGTGCCGGTCGGCGTTGGCCAGCCAACGTTGCGCATTGATGCGATGACTGTTGGCGGGACGGCTGCGTAACAGTGTGACCGACGGCGTCTCTCATCCTGAAAAACCAGGCGCGCGGAAGGCAAAATTCACCACCGGTTCAACCATGCGCCATGTGGTGGTGATGACGCTTACCAGTTCAGTCGGCCTGATGGCGATTTTCCTGGTCGATTTTGCTGATATGTATTTTCTCTCCTTGCTGGGAGAGGCAGAAGTCGCTGGTGCCATTGGCTTTTCCGGCGCCATAATATTCATCAACCTGTCGATCTGCATCGGGCTGACCATCACCATATCTGCCCTGGTGGCGCGAAGTCTCGGCGCTGGGGAGGAAGAAAAGGCCAAACGGCTCGCGGCCAGTACCTTGTTGTTTGCATTTTTGCTCACCTTCATTTTGGCGATTGTTTTATCGATTGCCACCACCCCTATTCTCACCGGACTTGGCGCGAAGGGGGAAACCCTGGCAGTTGCAGAATCCTATATCCGCATCATCATTCCATCGTTTCCAGTGCTTGGTGTCGGCATCTGCCTTTCAGGGGTTTTGCGGGCGCTCGGAGATGCAAAGCGCGCCATGTTCGTCACTCTGGTCGGTGGTATTCTCAACGCAATTCTTGATCCGATTTTGATTTTCTGGGCAGGCCTTGGCGTTGAAGGGGCTGCAATTTCATCGGTTTGCGCCCGTGTCGCCATTCTCGTGGTTGGAATTTACGGGGTACACCATGTCCACCGGTTCCTTATCAGGCCAAGCTTCGTTGGTTTGAAGAAAGACCTCAAACCAATCCTGCAAATTGCCATACCGGCCATGGCAACCCAGATCGCCACCCCTATTGGCAATGCTTATGTGACTTACGCCATGGCCCCATATGGGGCGGGTTCAGTTGCTGCATTGGCGATCATCAGCCGCATGGTACCGGTGGCTTTTGGGGTTATGTTTTCTTTATCTGGCGCGCTCGGTCCGATTATCGGCCAGAACTTTGGCGCAAAGAAATTTGACCGGGTAAGGCAAAGTTATTCGGACGCGATGAAATTCTCTGCGCTCTATGTGCTAACCACTGCCGGGATTTTGTTCCTCGCCCAGGATTTCATAGGCCGCGCATTCAACGCTGGCCCACAAGCGCTTGAACTTATAGCTTTTTTCTGCACATGGATTGGAATTACCTGGCTTTTTGCAGGTTTTTTGTTTGTCTCAAACGCCGCCTTTAACAACCTTGGAAAACCGCACTATTCGACATTTTTCAATTGGGGAAAGGCAACGCTTGGCACCGTGCCATTGGTGATCGCAGGCGCAATGATCGCTGGAGCGCAGGGCATTCTGGCTGGCCAGGCTATTGGTCAGATTTTGTTTGGGATCGCTGCTTTCATAACCGTCAGACGGCTTATTGCAAACCTGGCAATGCAATAAGCCCGCAAGTCAAAACCCCGACAAAAATTCCCATCGGCAGAGACACGCCTCCGGCGCGAACCAGCGATGCGATATATTCATCAGGTTCATTGGCTGACCTAATCTTGGCGCGGATCATTTGATCAGCATGACGGGCATAGAGAATTTTTCCCCAAAATCCGCCACAAATCATGGCGCTGGCGAAAACAGCAGCAGTTAGGTTCGGGGCGTAAACGGCCACCGCCGCCAAAACGATCAACCAAACCATCGCAATTGAATAGAGTCGCCGATAGGCGAACCAGGCAATTGAAAACACAAAACCCGCAATGGACCAGCAGCCGGAACGCAAAATACTACCTGTTTTGAGGCCTTCCCATGCCTTAACGTAGATATCACTGTTTGGCCCCGTAAACAGCGCAACTTCTTGACGAACCGGCGGTTCTTCTTCCTTTTTAACCGTTTTCGGCGCGCAACTGGAAAGCCCGATTTCAGCTGCAGCGTCAACTGCAGCCTTTGGCGCGGAGACCTCTTTGGCGGCAGGTTCCGTACGCACAATCTGGCGCAATTCATCCGCCCTAAGGGCAACTTGTGGTTCTGCCTGTTTCTTTTCGGGTAAAGCGGCAAGCACCGGCGCGCAAGTTGCAACCTGCTCCGTTATGTCCGCTGTCACGTGCTCTGGCACGTCCTCCGTCACGCCCTCTGTCATTTCATCCCGTTTTGTGACGTTTTCTTCCAAACCGGCTTCGGGTTCGCTGGTTTTATCCCCGCTCAGAGGTTCTTCGATGTCCAGAGTTTCCCCGGCCGTGACATTCGCAAATTTGAGCTGCGGTTCTGGTTCAGGTTCTGGTTTCGTTACCGGTTCCGACAATGCGGCCAGTGCATCGGGAATAGAGACTGACGTCTTTGTTTCTTCTTGCGATGAAGGAACGGAATCGACGCTCGTATTCAGTTGAAACGGATTTTCCTGTGCCTCAACGGGCACTGTAGCAGTAGACATTTCGGCTTCTCCCAGCTCGGTAATGCCCGATTATTGCCATATTTCACTTAACAAATCGCAAAAGCAAAATTGCGCGATAAAATCTGGCGCGATTTGACGTGCGGGGCTTGCGACACTATCTGTAAGGCAACGTATTTTTCACGAGGATTTACCGATGGATCTCATTGACCTTCTTTCTGCTGCCCAGGGTGGCAACGCATACCGCAATATTGGCCAGCAATTTGGGCTGGATGAACAACAGACCGCGAGCGCCGTTGAAACCCTTGCGCCGGTTCTGGCAGCGGGTATACGAAAGAATATGTCCTCGGACGATGGGTATGAGAACCTGGTTGGGGCGCTGTCAAAAGGCAATCATCAAAGATATTTCGACGATGGCGATGCTATTCAATACGACAATGTTGTCGGTGACGGAAATAACATTCTGGGTCACGTTCTGGGGTCAAAGCAGGCGAGCCGCGAGGTGGTCAATTATGCTGCCGGGCAAACTGGCATTGGCACTGCAATTCTCAAGAAAATGCTGCCGATTGTGATTTCCATGATCCTCGGATCGCTGACTAAAGGCATGGCAGGCGGGCGCAGCCAGCAACAACAGCCGCAAGGCGGCGGCGGCCTTGGCGATATTTTAGGAGATATTCTCGGAGGCGGTGCAGGTGGACAAACCCGCCAGCCACAACCACAGCCGCGCCAACAGCAAGGCGGTGGTGGCCTGGGTGATATTTTAGGTGACATTCTCGGCGGCGGCGCTGGCGGTAATGGCGGCGGACAGCC
>CAJQND010000031.1 GCA_905479595.1 uncultured Hyphomicrobiales bacterium | reverse complement strand
AGCGCCTCAATGAAGACGGAGCACTTTCGCGGTTCGGCCCGATGTATAACGCAGAAAAACTCGGTGGAGCAGTTACCTTGTGCGCACTTTCCGCGCCCGAGGACCAGTTCGATAAAGTTGCAGAACAGATAAACCGTCGCCGCGAAGTTGCCCATAATTATGCCCGTTCTCACGCACTCAACATGTGGTTCGTCATCGCTGTGGACAACCCAGCCGAAATAGAAAAGGTTATATCCGGCATCGAGAAAGATACCGGTCTTGAAGTTTACAACTTCCCCAAACAAGAAGAATTCTTTATCGGGCTGAAGGTGGAAGCATGACCAACACCAATCCCGGAATTGACGAGATTGACCGCCAGATAATTGCGGCGACGCAGGACGGCTTGCCATTGGTGCCCCGCCCATATCACCACCTGGCAAATGCGCTCGGTCTTGACGCTGGCAATTTACAAGAACGCATGCAGCGTATGCTGGACACCGGCGTTATCCGGCGTCTTGGCGTGGTACCAAACCATTATGCCCTGGGAATGGGTGCAAATGGCATGTCGGTATGGGATGTGACTGATGAAACCGCATTCGCACTTGGCAAAGAAATTGGTGCGCTCGGCTTTGTTAGCCATTGTTACCTCAGACCGCGCCACCTGCCACAATGGCCTTACAACCTCTTCGCAATGGTACACGGTTCTGCACGTAGCGAAGTTGAGGAAAAAGCCGCAACCATTGCCGAGATGCTGGGACCAGATTGCCAGGCCCATGACATTCTCTATTCAACACGCATTTTGAAGAAAACCGGCTTACGCATTGCCGACCCAAAGGAGACGTCAAATGTTCAGGCTTAGCCAGTTCATGCACGAAATAGCCGATCCCAAACCGCTCGGCCCAAAACGCAACCCACCTGGGCCTGTGGTAATTTGGAACCTCATTCGGCGTTGTAACCTTATGTGCAAACATTGTTACGCGATTTCAGGTGATGTGGACTTCCCGGGCGAATTGACAACCAGTGAAGTCTTTTCAACCATGGACGATCTCAAAGACTTTAACGTGCCTGTATTGATTTTGTCGGGCGGCGAACCTCTCATGCGCCCAGATATTTTTGAGATCTCGCAGCGCGCCAAACAAAAGGGTTTCTACGTTGGTCTTTCCACAAATGGTACGCTGATCAGCAAGGACAATATTGGAAAAATCGCTGAGATTGGCTATGACTATGTCGGTATAAGCCTTGATGGTATGCGCGAAACCCATGATGTTTTTCGGCGCATGGAAGGTGGTTTTGATGCTGCCTTGAACGGCATCAGACTTTGCCGGGAAAACGGCATTAAGGCAGGAATGCGTTTTACTGCGACAGTGGATAATGCCAATGAGCTGCCGGATATGCTCAAACTGGCAGAAGATGAGGGAGTTGAGAAATTCTACCTCTCGCATCTGGTATATGCCGGGCGCGGTAACAAAAACCGTGGTGATGATGCGCGCCGTGAGCGCACCCGCGCATTCATGGACATGCTCTATGATTATGCATGGAAAGACGCCCAGCGTGGCGGCGAAATGGAAATCGTCACGGGTAATAACGATGCTGATGGCGTTTACCTTCTATTTTGGGTGCGGAAGAATTTTCCGGAAATGGAAGACCATGTTCGCGCCAAGCTCGCTCAATGGGGTGGCAATTCGTCAGGCTGCAATGTTGCAAATATCGATAATCTCGGCGTGGTTCACCCAGACACCATGTGGTGGCATTATGGTCTCGGCAATGTAAAAGAGCGTTCTTTCAGCGACATCTGGACAGATACATCCGATCCAGTCATGGCCGGGCTTAAACAGCGCCCACGCCAAATCAGCGGACGGTGTGGTGAATGCAAATACTTCGATATCTGCGGTGGCAACACGAGGGTGCGTGCATTGCAGCTTACCGGAGACCCATGGGCCGAAGATCCGGCGTGTTATCTAACTGACGAAGAGATCGGGGCGAATGGCCAAAGTGAACGGTTGGAAGTTACAGCCTTCAGAGGAGCCCGCCATGCGGCATTGGCTGAGTAGTTTTCTTTTTACCATTTTGTTGGTGAGCAATGCCTGGGCGGGCGGCGACGGCAAGGCGCTTTATCAGGAACACTGCGCAAGCTGTCATGGCGAAACGCGGCTTGGTGGTACCGGCCCTGCTCTATTGCCTTCCAATCTGGGCCGATTGCGCGCGAAGAAAGCTGGCGGAGTGATCACACAGGGACGCGTCGGCACACAAATGCCGGCATTCAAAGACACCCTTTCTGAAGATGAGATCACTAGTCTTGTTTCATTTATTTACGAACACCCCACCATTGCACCCAGCTGGAAAAAAGCAGACATTGCTGCAAGCCGGAACATGGCCGCCAGCACCGCCAATGTTACAGCACCTACCTATAAAGCTGATCCGCTCAACCTGTTTGTTGTGGTTGAAACCGGCGACCATCACGCCACCATCATGGACGGCGATACATTCGATCTTTTGACGCGTTTTCCAACTCGTTTCGCTTTGCATGGTGGACCAAAATTCACCCCGGACGGGCGCTATGTATTTTTCATGTCCCGCGACGGCTGGGTGATGAAATATGATTTGTGGGCACTGGCAGTGGTTGGTGAAGTGCGCGCAGGCATCAATTCCCGCAACATCGCCATATCAAAAGACGGCAAACACCTGGCGGTCGCCAACTATTTGCCCCACACGTTGGTGATCCTGGACACTACGGACCTCACCGTTGAGAAGATATTCGACGTCGCGGACCGTAAGAAAAATAGCTCACGGGTTTCAGCGGTATATCAAGCCCCGCAGCGTGACAGCTTTATTGCAGCGCTCAAAGACGTGCCGGAAATCTGGGAAATCGCTACAGACCCAAACGCAGAGCCGGTGTTTGAGGGGCTCGTTCATTCTCACGAAAAAGGCATGGTCGAAGGACTTGCATCTTCCAAAGGCTTATTTGCGTTACGGCGGATTGAAGTACCGGAACCATTGGATGATTTTTTCTTTGATCCACAATATCGCAACTTGATTGGATCAGCGCGCGGCAAGGCGGCTGTGGTCGTGAACCTAAATGTGGGTCGCGATATCGCCCGCATTCCGTTGCCGGGGCTGCCACATCTTGGTTCCGGTATTGCCTGGACGTATAAGGGTCGCAAAATCATGGCGACACCACACCTCAAAGAAGGCCGACTCACGGTGATCGATATGAGCGATTGGAGCGTATTGAAAACAATCGAAACCAAAGGACCAGGTTTTTTTATGCGCAGCCACGAAAACACGCCTTATGCCTGGACCGATGTTTTTTTCGGCCCAAACAAAGACCTTCTTCATGTGATAGACAAGCGCACCCTGGAGATCGTGAAGACCTTGCAACCGGCACCAGGGAAGACCGCTGCGCATATTGAATTTGACCGCGATGGCAGCCATGCTATTGCATCTATCTGGGAGAAAGACGGCGCGATTGTCATCTATGATGCTGCCACTCTTGAAGAGGTAAAGCGCATACCAATGTCGAAACCGTCTGGAAAATACAATGTCTGGAACAAGATCACATTTTCCGAAGGAACAAGCCATTAGTTCACTCCCTACCCTGCTTATAGCAGCCCACGGAGAACGCGGCGGGCGCGGCGACGACGCGCTGGTGCACGCCCTTGCACGCCATTTCGAAGAAAGCCGCGACTATGGCACGGTAAAACCGTGTTTCGTTCGCGGCGAGCCTGCGATAAACACAATTTCTAAAACCCTGCCGCGAAATGACATTTGGGTCTATCCGCTATTTTTGAGTAACGGCTACTATGTCAAAAATGCCATCCCGAAAGCCCTAAACATTGGCGCAAATGGCCGTGATGCCGCCGGGCGTCAAATACAGCTCATGCAGCCTTTGGGCATCCAACCTGGATTGGCAGAAATTGTTGCCGGCCTGGCCCAAAACACACTGCAAACAAACGGTCAAAAACCCGATGAGGTAAACCTGTTGCTCGCTGCCCATGGATCGAGCAAAGATCCAGCCTCGCGGCTGGCAGCGGAAGTGGTTGCTGATAATTTGGCTGGGTTGTCTCAATTCAAGTCAATTAACACCGCCTATCTTGAAGAACCCCCGATGCTTGATGACCAGTTGGCAACATTACCAGGCCCAATGGTGGTGGTGGGGCTTTTCGTCGGTGAAGGTATGCATGGTGGTGGCGACTTGCCCGAGGCAGTTGCCGGATGTGCAAGAGATGATGTTTACCTCTGCCCGCCCCTGACCCATTGGCCAGCTTTAAAACAATTCATTATTGACGATCTTCAAAATCAGCTACGTCTTGAAATGGTCCGCAGTTTGGTTGAACAGGATTGAATTGTTCTGGGCATTAGTCTCGCCGCGATTTTGTTTATCTTTATAAAGATCGATGGCACACTGCACCGCCGGACGCTGTTTAATACGTCCCCGCCATGCGGAAACGTTTGGGAACTCATCTAGCGAAGAGCCAAGAGGTTTGGCAATAAACACCCAGGGAAAAGCAATCATATCTGCGATGGAATACGAGCCAAGAATGTACTCACGGTCCGTTAGGCGGCGCTCTAACACACCAAGATTGCGATCATACTCCCCAGCGTAGCGTTTTCGGCCATATTCCTGCCCCTCCGGCGCGTAGTTCACAAAATGGCTGAGTTGCCCTGCCATGGGCCCTTGGTTGCCGGTCTGCCAAAACAACCATTCCAGGGTTTCTTTACGTCCGATAGGGTCCTGAGGCATAAAACGCCCGGCCTTTTCAGCGAGGTAAATCAAAATCGCACCGGATTCAAAAACCGGCATCGGGTTGCCTTCGACTTCATGATCTAGAATCGCAGGCATTTTAGCGTTCGGACTGACCGCCAAAAAGCGTTTGGAAAATTGATCGCCTTCACTCAGTTTCATCAAAATTGTATTATATTCATACGCGCATTCTTCCAGCATGATGGCCACTTTCCAGCCATTTGGTGTGGGTGCGTAAAAAAAATCAATCATCGCTAAGCCCCTTCCTTGTCGGGTGCCTGAACTGCCGCACCGCTGCTGGTGAGATCCGAGATTTCATTTTCTGAAAACCCGGCTTCTGCCAGGATTTCCGCGGTATTTTCCCCAAGCCCCGGCGCGCCGGCCGGTACCTTGCATTGTGTTTGCGAGAAAACTGCCGGATGGCGGGCCTGACGCAATTTACCAGCTACCGGGTGTGGTGCTTCAATAATTGTACCATTTGCCACAACTTGCGGGTGGGTCCGCATGGCGCTACGTGTCAGCACCGGCGCACATGGTACATCCTGCGCTTCAAGCCGTGCTAAAATTTCGTCGGTGGTAAACGGATTGATCACTGATTGTGTTACTTCCAGGCGATCATTCTTGTGACGTTCGCGCAGTTGCGGTGATCTAAAACGTTCATCATCGATTAAATCAGGTCTATCAACTGCTCTGGCAAGACCATGCCAGTCTTTGTCCTGTTGAACAGCAACACTGACAAAACCATCGCGGGTTTCATAAATCAGGTCGATGAATGAATGCGCCCGCTCGCTCTCCATTTCATCCCCAACAAACGTATGCGCGCCCATGTCGGAACTCCACAGAAACGACACCAGCGTATCAAGCATTGAAAGCTGCACATGTTGACCTTCACCGCTCCGCTCACGCGCAAAAAGTGCAGCGGAAATAGCCTGTGCTGCCTGTATACCGGTCAACTTGTCTGGCAGTATTGTGCGCACCAGCTTCGGTCTTTCCTCATCAGAACCACCTTGCACAGTTGTTAATCCTGAAACGGCTTGAATGAGCGGGTCAAAGACAGGTTTTTGCGCATAGGGCCCGGAAAAACCAAATCCGGCTATCGATACGTAAATGACACTAGGGTTGATCGCGCGGATTTCAACCTCACCTACGCCAATACGAGTAGCAACACCGGGACGGAAATTTTGTACAACAACATCCGCACCGGCCGCGAGCCGCAGAAAAGCTTCATGCCCGGATGGGTTTTTCAAATCCAGAACAATTGAGCGTTTATTACGATTGTTGTTGAGAAAAGAGGCCGAAAACCCACCTCTTCCACGCGACGCGTGGCGGGTGTGATCCCCCCCGGGTGCTTCTACCTTAATGACATCCGCACCTTGGTCTGCCAGGGTCATAGTGGCGAGCGGGCCCGATACCATACCAGTCAGATCAACAATTTTTACCCCACTCAATGGCCCCGACATAGGCGTCCCAGCTCACTTCTTTTCCAAATACATTTCAAGAATTTCACGCTTCAGAGTCTTTGCGGCGACGTTGCGCGGGAACTCTTCCATTACGACGCTATCATGAATACGCTGAAACTTAGCGCCAACGCGGTCATTGGTCCATGCGATCAGGTCCACTGTATCAACGTTACATCCTGGTTGAGTGATAATCGCAGCAACTGGTACTTCACCCCATTTTTCATCAGGAACCCCGAACACCGCGACTTCGCGCACTGATTCGTGCTGGATGATCACTTCTTCAATATCGCGTGGGTATACATTAACCCCGCCGGTGATCACCATGTCTTTAATCCGGTCGACAAGGTACAGATAACCATCCTCGTCCATATACCCAGCATCGCCTGAATGTAGCCAGCCATCCCGTATGGCCTCTTTGGTCAGATCATCGCGCTTGTAATACCCTGGTGTGAGCATTGGCCCGCGTCCGCAGATTTCCCCTGTTTCTCCAGTGGTTACTTCAACGCCATTCTCATCCAGAATTTTCATTTCGTAGAATGGAGGTGTGCAGCCGACCGATCCAGCTTTGCGGATAGCGTCGTGCTTGTCGAGGATAGTCATAAACCCTTCGGTTAGCCCATAAAGTTCATAAAACCGGCCAGGCAAATCCTGGTTTAACTGCAATTTGTAGTCGAGCAACAACGGTGCGCCCACATTGAGAATTAATTCCAGCGATAGCAGCCTTTCGGGGCGATATTCCGGATGGTTGAGAAGTGCGACGAACTGAGCGGGCACCATAACGATATGGGTTGCCTGATAGCGCTCGATTTCAT
The DNA here is from genome assembly GCA_905479595.1 of uncultured Hyphomicrobiales bacterium. Taxonomy (GTDB): domain Bacteria; phylum Pseudomonadota; class Alphaproteobacteria; order Rhizobiales; family CAJQND01; genus CAJQND01. Next base: position 10,970 of record CAJQND010000031.1, on the reverse strand, counting down.
CAAGGACCCGGCCAGCGTCAAATGCTTCATGGAGAATATAGGTGCAGCCAAGGTACATCCACGGCATGAAATCAAGCATAGCTCCGTTAAACACAATCGAACCCGCATGCACCACAACGCTTTCCGGCGTCATCCGGAAGGCAGAGCCTAGCATGGTGCAGTAGCTGCCACGGATGTTATGGGTAAGCACAATACCTTTTGGGCTGCCTGTAGTGCCGGATGAATACATGATATTGTAAATTTCATCACCGCGAATGCCAGCATCTGGCGCAGCATCAGTAGAAGCGTCAGCAAGGAACGCGTCATAAGCTCGATAACCTTCTGGCGCATCTTCTGCGGTGATGATCCATCGATCTTCAGCAATTGCAGGTAAATTTGTACGGATTTTATCGAACACAGGTACAAAAACTGCTTCGCCAATAACCACAACGGCATCGCAATCACGCAGCAGGGTTTCAAGCCCTGACGCCTGCAGCATTGGGCTTGCAGGTACCATTACAAATCCACCCTGCGCAGCTGCCCAGTAGAGAAAAACCAGTTCAGAACTGTTTGAAAGTACGCTTACAACGGTGTCGCCCTTTTTAAGGCCTGCATCGAGTAGAGCATTTGTCAGCCGGTTCACTTCAATGTTGAGCTGATCAAAGGTCCAATCCCGTTCAGCCATAACCAAAGCGATGTGTTCAGCCCGGAAACGGGCATGGCGGGGAAGAAGAGTTCCAAGATCCATAACTGTAAATCCTGTAGTTGTATATTTTTCAATAAATTAGCATATTAATCTAAGCTAACACCTAAAGAATTTACACTGGCGAATGTAAACTTAGCGGGCAACCGGAATGAATGCAATTATGCGATTGCAAAATTTGCCCGATTGACCACATAGTTCGATTATGGCCTAACATTAATGCAGATAATTGGTTTGGTATAATTAAGGAGTTTTCCCATGCAGACTGCTAGCACAACGCCGTTTTCGCGAAATGAACCTGATCACTATGAAGAGCGCATTGATCTTGCCTGTGCCTTCCGGTGGGCGGAACGTCTGAACATGCATGAATCTGTTGCCAACCATTTCAGTCTGGCCGTGTCTGATGATGGCGCCAAGTTCCTTATCAACCCAAACCTCGCCCATTTCCGCCGTATCAAGGCAAGTGACCTGTTATTGCTGGATGCCAATGATCCTGACACCCTTGAAAGGCCAGGTGCACCGGATGCCACCGCTTGGGGACTGCACGGATCTTTACACCGGCGTTGCCCTCACGCGCGCTGTGCGCTGCATGTGCATTCAATCTACGCCACGGTTTTAGCGAGCCTGCAAGACAGCACCTTGCCGCCAATTGACCAAAACACCGCAATGTTTTTTGAGCGCTACGTCATTGATAATGACTATGCCGGCCTGGCCTTTGAATCAGAAGGCGAGCGCTGCGCCAAAATGTTTACCGACCCTGCAAAACGCACCATGATAATGGGTAATCACGGCATCCTGATCATCGGGGAAACCGTGGCAGAAGCATTCAACAGGCTCTACTACTTCGAGCGCGCGGCAGAAACCTATATCAAAGCCAAATGGACCGGTGAACCGTTGCGCGTCATGAGCGACGAGATCGCCCGGGAGGTCGCCCATGAGGTCGATACCTATTCCCCGTTCGCAAATGGCCATTTTGGCGAACTCAAAGCTATTTTGGATGAGGAAGATCCATCCTACCGCAATTGATGCTCACTCACTTGACGGGGAGTGCCTGAAATCAACGGCATAATGTTCGCCGTCCAATGACAGCTCCGCCTGCTGTGGTGCCATTTTACTGATCACTTTGCCGCGGCGAAGAACGTAAAGCCGCTGGGCGCGCAAGCGGATGGCCTCAACTGGGTCAGAAGCCTGCAAAATCACCATGTCGGCATTCTTTCCAGGCTCTAGGCCATACGTTTCCAGTCCTAAAGCCTTCGCAGAATTTATGGTCACGGCATCAAACATTTCCTGCATTTGCGACACACCGGTCATTTGGCCCACGTGGACGGCCATATGGGCGACCTCCAGCATGTCGTGACTGCCGAGGCTGTACCAGGGATCCATCACGCAGTCATGACCGAGCGCCACATTGATGCCCATGGCATTCATTTCTTTCACCCGCGTCATGCCTCGCCGTTTGGGATAGGTGTCATGGCGGCCTTGAATAGTGATATTGATCAGCGGATTGGGAATGGCTGTAATTTCAGCTTCGGCAACGAGCGGCAGTAATTTGGAAACGTAATAATTATCCATGGAGTGCATTGACGTAAGATGGGACCCTGCCACCCTGCCTTGGAGACCAAGCCGCGTTGTCTCGGCGCTCAGGGTCTCGATATGCCGCGACATGGGATCATCGGTTTCGTCGCAATGCATATCAACCATGAGGCCTCGTTCCGCAGCCAGTTCGCACAATGCAATGACCGAGAGACGGCCATCTTCCATTGTCCGTTCAAAATGTGGAATTCCCCCGACGACATCGACCCCCATGTCGAGCGCTCGCTTGAGATTTTCGATTGCGCCAGGCGAGCGTAGATAGCCATCCTGTGGAAACGCCACTAACTGCAAGTCAATCCAGGGCGCGATTTCACTTTTCACTTCGAGCAAGGCCTCTACAGCCAACAGACTTGGATCACTGGTGTCCACGTGGCTACGAATGGCAAGGGTACCGCGTGCAATAGACCACTTACACAAGGCATGGGCACGTTCTTTGAGAGCTTCCTTGGTTAAATGCGGTTTCAACTCGCCCCATAATTGGATGCCTTCCAGCAACGTGCCACTTTCATTCAGGCGTGGCAGGCCCAGGCTCAATGTGGCGTCCATATGAAAGTGCGGATCGATAAAAGGAGGTGTCACCAGATTGCCGCCTGCATCGATAGTTTCAACCGCCTCACCTGCAAGAGATGGCGCGATTTCGGCGATCACACCATTTTTGATGGCGATATCCTGGTTTTTGCGCCCATCGGGCAATGTGCAATTGATAACCAACAGATCAAGCATAGACCGATACCTCTTTTTCTTTAATGACGTTCTCCACGCCTGAACGGCACCAAAAGCGCTTGGGGATAGCGCGCGCGACGCGCCATCACAACCATCGCAACGATTGAGAGAACATAAGGCAACATAAGGAAGAATTGGTACGGAATGACAGCGCCGGCCTTTTGCTGCGCCCGCACTTGCATGGCTTCAAGCCCAGCGAACAATAACGCGCCCAAAAGCGCTTTTTGCGGCCGCCAAGAGGCAAAAATGACCAACGCGACACAGATCCATCCACGGCCATTGATCATGCCAAAGTAAAACGCATCAAACCATGACATGGTAATGAACGCCCCGCCAACGGCCATCAGCGCGCTCCCCGCCATTACTGCACCTGTACGCACCGCGAGTACATCAATACCCTGGGCTTCCACCGCCATTGGATTCTCACCAGCCATGCGCACCGCAAGGCCAATTGGCGTGCGATAAAGCACATACCAAACCACCGGCACCGAAAGGAGCGCCAGATAAGTAAGAGGCGATTGGTTGAACAACGCTGGTCCGATCACCGGAATATCCACCAAGAAGGGGATAGCAACACTCTGAAACGGCTCGATTTTTGGTGGTGTGGTGGCGGAAGGCAGCAACATGCGATAAACGAAATAGCTCAAAGACGATGCAAACAAAGTGATCCCGATGCCCGTTACGTGCTGAGATACCCCGAGATAAACCGTAAAACTTGCGTGCAGCAGGCCAAAGGACGCGCCAATAAAGGCAGCGAACATCACGCCCGTCCACAGGTCGCCGCCCTGATATACCCACATCCACCCGGCCATAGCACCGGCGGTCATAATGCCTTCAATTCCGAGGTTTAACACGCCTGCACGTTCGCAAATGAGTTCACCTAAGGTGCCAAAAATTAACGGAGATACGATCCGTATCGTGGCCGCCCAAAAGCCCGCCGTCATCAAGATATCAAAGAGATCACCCATTACCGCCACCTGATCTTGTATCTGGTCAGCATGACACTTACCAAAATTGCCAATACCGAAACCCCGACCAGAACGTCAGCAATGTATGTTGGAATATTGACCGCCCGGCTCATGGCATCGGCCCCGACATAAACGGCGGAAAGGAACAACGCTGCAGGAATAACCCCAATCGGATGAAGCTGGGCGAGCATTGCAACTGCAATGCCCGTATAGCCAAAGCCGGGAGACAGATCGCGGGTCAAATACCCTTTAAGCCCTGCGACTTCGCTGACACCAGCTAATCCAGCAAGACCGCCGGAAATCAACGCTGTGTAGATAACAATACGATTAACCCGGATGCCTGAAAACTCAGCTGCACCAGCGTTAAAGCCTACAGCCTTGATCTCATAGCCGAGCACGGTGAATTTCATCATTGCCCACACCAGAACCGACGCTGCAAGGGCGAAAAAAAGCCCCATGTGAAGTCGACCTTTGGCCAGCAAGGGTGGCAAAACCCCTTCATCAATGATCGAGGCTGCTTGCGGCCACCCCATCGCCATGGGATCGCGCCAAGGTCCTTCAATCAAATAGCTCACAAACAGGATGACGATAAAATTGAGCAGCAAAGTTGTGACAACTTCATCAACCTTTAGGCGGGTTTTGAGCAGAACCGGGACGATCAACAGAGCACCACCCGCAACGGCACCGCAAATCATCAAAAATGGCACCATCAGTAGTGGCGGTAAATGCACAAGCCCGGTACCGAAGTATGTCGCCGCCAGCGCACCGGCATAAAACTGCCCTTCGCCGCCGATATTGTAGAATTTCGACCGAAAAGCGACAGCAACAGCGAGGCCCGTAAAAATTAACGGGATTGAACGGGTCAAAGTTTCGTTGATGGCAAAAGTTGAGCCAAACGCACCTTTGAACAACAAGTAGTAGGCGTTGAGAACAGGCGTTCCCGTCCACATAATCAAAACGGAGCACAGCGCCAGTGTCGCCGCAACGGCCGCTATGGGAGCAAGCCCGGCGCGTAGAATTGAAACTGACGGTCGGGCTTCAAACTGCATTTGCACGTTCTCCTGCAGGCTCAGAAGATTGCCCAGCCATCATGAGCCCAATTTCCGGTACCGTTTTCGAACCGGACGGAAACGTTTCGCTTAAATTTCCATGAAAAAAGACCGCAATCCGGTCACTTAGAGATAATAATTCATCTAAATCTTCAGAAATAAGAATGATACCGGCGCCACGCTTTCTGGCTTCAAGCAACTGGGTCTGCACGAATGCAATTGCGCCTTCGTCAAGCCCGCGCACGGGCTGGTTAGCAAGGATAAATGACGGTTCCCGCGCCAGGGCTCGCGCCAGAATCAGCTTTTGCATGTTGCCGCCCGACAGCAGTTTGGTTTGTTGGAACGGGCCTTCACAGCGGATATCGTAATGCTCAATTGCTTCCTCGGCGCGTTTAACCGCATGGGTTTTATCAATCACCACGCCCCATTTTGATACGGCGGGCTGGCGCAGATCTTCACTGACCAGATTTTCCCATAAGGTCATTTCTCCAACGACGCCGTGGGCATGACGGTCTTCAGGAATTCGACCAGCCCCACGATGGACAATCTGGGACGGATTCCCAAAAGGTAACGGTTCCCCCAAAAGCCGCACAGTTCCAGAAACCGGCCTGGCCAGGCCCGATAAAATATCGGCCAAGGCCCGCTGACCATTGCCTGCCACACCGGCAATACCGACGATTTCATGAGCGCTTACGCTGAGCGAGACATCGCGGAGCAACTGCACCCCATCTTCACCGGCGGCATTCACTTTCGATATTTCGAGAACCGGCGCACCGGTTTTGTGGGCCGTAAGCTTGGGGCGCGACACCTCTTCTCCGACCATCATTTCCGCCAGCAGATTACGGTCAGCTTTTGCAGTCTCCACCTCGCCCACAATGGCCCCTCGCCTCAACACGGCAACCCGATCACTAACTGCAAGGATTTCGTGAAGTTTATGGGAAATAAAAATGACGGCGAGCCCATTTCCCGTGAGTTGTTTGAGGGTTTCAAACAGTGACGTCGTTTCCTGCGGGGTTAAAACGGCGGTTGGCTCGTCGAGAATGAGAATGCGAGCATCGCGGTATAGCGCTTTCAGGATTTCAACGCGCTGGCGTTCACCAACTGACAACTCTCCGACCATCGCATCCGGGTTCACTTCCAAACCAAACTGCGCCGACATATCAGCGAGTTTTTTTCTCGCCTTGCTGAGGTCCTGCTTCCACGACCAAAGACTTTCCGTGCCTAAAATCACATTGTCCAGCACGGTCAAATTACCCGCTAGCGTAAAATGTTGGTGAACCATGCCAATCCCAGCGGCAATAGAAGCCTCAGTCGAGCCTTTGATCAAAGGTTTCCCATCGACTTCAACGACACCCTCATCGGCCACATAATGGCCGAACAGGATATTCATGAGCGTGGTTTTGCCCGCCCCGTTTTCTCCAAGCAGAGCCAGCACCTCACCTTTTGCCAATGACAGTGAAATGCTGTCATTGGCAATGAGCGAGCCGAACCGTTTGGTGATACCATCAAGAGACAGAACCGGCATGGCGAGGTGCAGACCTATTTGCGGTTAGAACGTTGATTTTGGCTCGTTGTCATTTATCTCAACGGTATAAGTGCCCGCCATGATATCTTTCTTGAGCTGTTCTACCTTGGCCTTTGCATCGGCTGGAATGCGGTCTTCAAACTCATAAAACGGCGCAAGGCTTGCCCCGCCTTTCTGCATCATGGTCCATTCTTTATAGTTTTCGGCCTTGAAAGTGCCCGCTTTCACGAGCGAGATCGCATGTGCAATTGCGCTTTCCATGTGCCACAGAGCCGACGTTACGACCACGTCCTTGCCGTTCTCTTCTTTGTTCATATCATTCACATTGCCAAATGCGATGATACCTTTATCGCGCGCAGCGTCGACGACACCGGCGCGCTCCGCGTAGAGCACATCAACACCGGATTCGACTTGTGCAAAAGCTGCTTCTTTGGCCTTTGGTGGGTCATACCAGGAACCGATAAATGTGACTTTAACCTGGACATCGGGATTAACTGATTTTGCTCCGTTGATAAACGCGTGGAACAACCGGTTCACCTCACCGATCGGATAGCCACCAACCATGCCGAGCTTGTTGGACTTCGTCATCGAACCGGCCAGGACGCCCATCATATAGCAAGGCTCGTGGATATAGTTGTCAAACACCGAGAAATTCGAACCATGGGGTTCAAATGGGTCGCCCATTAAGAAAGCGATCTTAGGATACTCATCAGCCACCTTGCGGGCTTCTTTGGAAATGCCGAACGCTTCTCCGACAATCAACTGAACGCCGCTTTCGCAATATTCCCGCAACACGCGGATATAATCTGTGTTGGCAACTTTTTCAGAAAACACATAGTCGATTTCGCCTGACGCCTTGGCTGCTTCAAGACCTTGATGAAGCCGTGCATCCCACTTCTGCTGGATTGGTTGGGTATAGATACCCGCTACCTTGATTTTAGCGGCAAAAGCCGGAACAACGCCCAGTCCGGCAGCCCCGGCACTCGCACCAATCAGGGTGTTGAAAGATCGTCTGGTTAGTTTCGTTTTCATGTTCGCTCTCCCAATATTGTTGCTCCGGAGCCTTGGTTGGCTCCGGAGAAGTTTAAACGTGTTGCAGATTACATGGCTTTGTCGATCACCGCGTGACTCCAGGCCCCTTCTGGCTTTTTGGTAATCACCGGATCAGAACCACCTGACAATAGCGTATCAACAGTGCGGTCAAAGTCGGCAGAATCAAGTTTACCGTCTGAGCCTTCGGTGAGTTTGTTGATTTCACCCATCATGCGGCGTTGGTGTTTCTCGGTTTGCGCACCGGTTGTATCGTTTTCTAAAACGATGTCAGCAGCGGCGTCAGAGTTATCACGTGCCCATGCCCAGCCTTTCATTGAGGCTTTCACGAAGCGCGCCATTTTATCAACGAAGGCCGCGTCTTTGAGTTTATCTTCAACAACATAAAGACCGTCTTCCATCGTCGAAACACCCTGGTCTTCGTATTTAAAGACAACCAGTTCTTCTTCCGGAATACCCGCGTCAATCACCTGCCAGTATTCATTGTATGTCATTGTGGAGATGCAATCGGCCTGCTTTTGCAAAAGCGGGTCAACGTTGAACCCCTGCTTAAGGACGGTCACACCACCTTCACTGCCGTCTGTCTTGATGCCCAGTTTGGACATCCACGAAAGGAATGGATACTCGTTTCCAAAGAACCAAACGCCAAGCGTTTTGCCTTTGAAATCTTCCGGGCTCTTGATGCCGGTTTCCTTGCGGCAAGTAAGCATCATGCCTGAACGTTTGAACGGTTGGGCGATGTTGACCAGAGCCACACCTTTTTCCCGGCTCGCCAGGGCAGATGGCATCCAGTCAACAATCACATCGGCACCACCACCGGCGATCACTTGCGGTGGAGCAATATCAGGACCGCCCGGCTTGATTGTCACATCGAGGTCTACTTCGTCATAGAACCCCTTATCCTTCGCCACATAGTAGCCAGCGAACTGCGCCTGGGTGACCCATTTGAGTTGTAGTGTCACCGCATCCTTGGCGAAGGCCATTGTGCTCGTTAGTCCCATAGCGACTGCGAATGTGCCTGCAATTAGTTTTTTCATGGTAGTCCTCCCTTTATGGTTCTTTCCGTTATGGTTCATTTTAAAAAATCAACTTCGGTACGATGGGTGCCAAAATGTAAGCACCCGCTCTACTAGCGTGATGGCACCATAGAACAGCGAACCCGCCAATGCCGCCACAGCGATTTCCGCCCATACCATATCGACATTCATCCGGCCGACTTCGGTCGAGATACGAAACCCCATTCCGACAATCGGCGTGCCGAAGAATTCCGCTACGATGGCACCAATCAGCGCCAGCGTCGAATTGATTTTGAGCGCATTGAAGATAAACGGCAATGCCTCTGGTAACCTCAGCTTGAAAAGCGTCTGCCAGTAACCTGCCGCATAGGTCTTCATTAGGTCCCGTTGCATGGCGTTTGACGCAGTCAGACCGGCCACCGTGTTTACCAGCATTGGGAAAAAGGTCATGATAATGACGACGGCAGCCTTCGATTGCCAATCAAACCCAAACCACATGACCATAATCGGCGCGACCCCGACAATGGGAAGCGCTGAAACGAGATTGCCAATCGGCAGCAAGCCGCGCTGTAAAAACGGCGAACGATCAATGAGAATGGCAACAATGAAACCTGAACCGCATCCAAGCACATACCCAATCAAAACGGATTTCAAAAAGGTCTGTTGGAAATCAGCCCACAATGTCGGGATAGATGCAGCGAAGCGCACCCCGATTGCGCTCGGCGGCGGCAATAAAACCTGCGGCACACCGAACCCGCGCACGTTGACTTCCCACAAAATGAGCAGCCAGACACCAAAAATGACCGGAATGGCAACAGCCAGCAACATTTGGTATGTGCGATTTCGGCTTTCAATGGCAGATAGCGCATCAATAAACAGCCACCCTGTCGCCCACGCGGAAACCACCAAACACCAAAAACCCGTTTGTGGGGTCACCAGGTCCAATCCACCAATAATAGCGATTGCACCAAGCGCGGAAACCGCCCCAATTGCCGTTGTCATCCACGGCGAGAATGGCCGCCGGGACAAGAACGCTGTAACCACCAATCCAACACATAATGCCGCATAGACACCCATCCAACCCGCGGTTGCGAGTTCCGGCTGCAGCACAATCGCCAATGACGCCGCTGAGGCGGAAACGAGCGCGAGTAATTTCTGCAAGCCGGTCAATGGCTCATCCCCATGCGCTTGAGCACCATTTTATTGGCGAGGCTGATCAATGCCACAAGGATGGCGGCCAGTACGGCGGCCACAATCAACGCCGACCAGATTTGGATCGTCTGGCCATAGTAGGAACCAGATAACAACCGCGCACCGAGGCCCGCAACAGCCCCTGTTGGAAGCTCGCCGACAATCGCGCCAACCAAGGAAATTGCGATGGCGATCTTCATGCTGGTGAACAAATACGGTGTTGATGAGGGACAACGCAGTTTCCAAAATACATCCCAGCGATTGGCCGAAAATGTACGCATCAAGTCCAGATAAATCACTTCAGGCGAGCGTAACCCCTTGACCATGCCAACTGTGACCGGGAAAAAACTCAGATAAGTGGAAATAAAAGCCTTGGGTAATAAGCCTTGAACACCGATGGCGTTAAGAACCACAATAATCATTGGCGCAACCGCGAGAATAGGTATGGTTTGTGAGGAAATAACCCACGGCATGAGGCTCTTTTCAAGTGCCTTGTTGTGCACAATCAGAACAGCCAGAAAAATACCCAGCAGGGTTCCTATTAAAAACCCCAGCATAGTCGAAGAGAGTGTAATCCAGGCGTGATAGATGAGGCTGCGTTTTGAGGTAATATTCTTGAGCACGGTTGTATTGTATATTTCCACCGCAACTTGATGAGGCGCCGGTAATATCGGCCTGTCTTGCGCAAGAGTATCGGAAACCAATTGCGAGATTGTCCAATCGGAAAGTTTCGCACGTTCATATTTATCTTTTTGGATGGGTGCATTCAGGAAAACCGCCGCGACATACCAGATGGCGATGATTGCGAGGCTTACGGTCAGAACCGGCAACACCTTGGAGAACATGCTATCTGAATGGGTCGGTTTAGACGTCATAACTATGGCCTTCCCGCAAGCCATCACGCACCCGGTGTGCGATTTTCAGAAACTCCGGAGTTTCTCGAATATCTAGCGTGCGGTCGCGCGGCAGATCGCTTTCGATGACGTCGTGGATGCGACCGGGGCGCGGCGACATGACAACAATCCGCGTGGATAAAAACACCGCTTCTGGGATGGAATGGGTCACGAAAACCACTGTCTTGTGGGTTTTGTCCCAGAGCTGCAAAAGCTGTTCATTGAGATGATCACGGACAATTTCATCCAACGCGCCAAATGGTTCGTCCATCAACAACAG
>CAJQND010000030.1 GCA_905479595.1 uncultured Hyphomicrobiales bacterium | reverse complement strand
AAATCATATCTGCCGCAAGTTCCTCTGACAATACCCAGGTGACCAATACAATGTATTTAATTTATATTTTTTAAAAATCGACCTTTGTTATGAGAGGCATACCCATCATGCCGGGGCCTGTTTTTTTGCCAGTCCATGGGGGGTACCTTCTACGTCTAGCCAATCAAAGTGATCAAAATTCAAGACATCTCGGGCAGCCAGGGTCTCTATTTTTCTGCACGCAAGTACCAGCGTACTCCGACTAGATTAGTCAGGAAGGGGTTTTAAACATAAAACCTTTATGTTCCCTCTTTCTTCCCCGCAAGCACTTAGCTCAGCTAGAAATAACCTTAACTCATTGAAATAATTGGTGCACCCGACACGATTCGAACGTGTGACCTCTGCCTTCGGAGGGCAGCGCTCTATCCAGCTGAGCTACGGGTGCATCCAGATGGGGTTTCTTTAACCTATTGCGGGTGGCGGAGCAATTGATTTGGCAGCCTTTGCACGTCACAGCTTGTGGGCGGGTGCATAAGCATTGTGGAATCTTGCAAAATGCGGTGGCATAGTGTGGCCATGCCTCATGCAAACACACCCATTAAACCCGGCGACCATCTTTATCTGGTCGATGGCTCATCTTACATTTTCCGCGCATACCATGCGCTGCCCCCCCTCACCCGCAAATCTGACGGGTTACCCATTGGGGCGGTGTCGGGTTTTTGCAATATGCTCAACAGGCTGTTGCGCGAGTCTAAGGGCGATGACGCGCCAAGCCACCTGGCGGTAATTTTCGATCATTCATCGAAATCATTCCGCAATGACCTCTACCCTGAATACAAGGCCCACCGGCCCGATACGCCGGAAGACCTGCGCCCGCAATTCGGCATTATCCGCCACGCAACCCGGGCCTTCAATGTGCCATCCGTGGAGATGGAAGGGTTTGAGGCAGATGATCTGATTGCCACTTATGCCCGCCAGGCTGAGGCGGCGGGAGCAACGGTAAAAATCGTCTCTTCGGACAAAGACCTGATGCAATTGGTGAACGCTCAGGTGGTCATGTATGACCAGATGAAAGACCGGGTGTTCGGCATTTCGGAAGTAGTGGAGAAATTCGGCGTTGCGCCAGAAAAGATGATCGACTTGCAGGCCATGGCTGGCGATAGCGTTGATAATGTGCCTGGTGTTCCAGGCATTGGGGTTAAAACCGCAGCGCAACTGCTTGATGAGTATGGTGATCTCGACACTTTGCTGGAACGAGCTGGCGAAATCAAACAGACCAAGCGACGGGAAAACCTCATTGAATTTGCAGATCAGGCGCGATTGTCAAGGGATCTTGTAACCTTGAAAACAGATGTTCCAGTGGAGGTACCATTGGACGAGTTTGGGGTGATCAACCCAGATGCAAGCACGTTGATCGGCTTTCTCAAGACAATGGAACTCACCACTTTAACCAAGCGGGTGGCCAGCGAATTTGAAGCCGACATCGAAGCTATCAATCCGGTTGATGTTGAGATATCCCATTGGGAAGCTCCGGTTATTGAAGCTGCCCCGGATATTGGAACAACTGGCACCCCAACGCCGGCTTCCGGCGCCTCCCAATGGGCAGAGCTTGCCCGGACGCCGCCAATCGACACCGAGAGTTACGAAACCGTCACTACACTTGATGGGCTCGATGCATGGATTTCTGCTGCACGAGAAACCGGCTTTGTGGCATTTGACACCGAGACCAATTCCCTCGACGCGATGCAGGCGCGGCTTGTCGGTTTCTCCCTCGCGACAGCGCCGGGCAAGGCCTGCTATGTGCCGCTGGAACATGGCAGTGGCGATGGTGACCTTCTGGGGTTTGGCGAAGACACGCCAGATCAAATCCCTGTAAATGATGCGCTGAAACGATTGAAGACCCTGCTTGAAGACCCCGGTATTCTGAAAATCGGACAAAATCTCAAATACGATATCCAGGTGATGAAACAGCGCGATATCGTCATTGCGCCGTTGGATGACACCATGCTGTTATCTTATGCGCTTGATTCAGGGCGCAATGGCCATGGTATGGACGAGCTTTCCCTGCGCCATCTGGACCATCAGCCAATCTCTTTTAAAGACGTGGCAGGAACAGGCCGGGCAAAAGTCACCTTTGACAAAGTTCCGATCGACAAGGCCACGCCCTATGCAGCTGAAGACGCTGATGTAACCTTACGGTTATGGATGATGATGAAGCCCCGCCTGGCAGCAGAGGCCAAAGCGAACGTTTATGAAACCCTGGAACGGCCTTTGGTCAGTGTTCTCGCGGCCATGGAACACCAAGGCATTTTGGTGGATCGTGCGGTTTTGGCGCGGCTGTCGGGAGAATTTGCGCAAGGCATGGCCGGGTTGGAAGCAGACATTCATATCGCCGCCGGCGAACCGTTCAACATCGCCTCGCCAAAACAACTGGGCGAAATCCTGTTTGATAAACTGGGCATGGCCAGCGGTAAGAAAACCGCCACTGGTGCCTGGTCCACCGGGGTCGATGTGCTGGAAGGGCTTGCCGCCCAGGGCCACGACCTGCCACGCCTGGTGCTGGAGTGGCGCCAGCTCGCCAAGCTTAAAAGCACCTATACAGACGCCTTG
>CAJQND010000029.1 GCA_905479595.1 uncultured Hyphomicrobiales bacterium | reverse complement strand
GATACCGCAACTGGCCATGGTGATTGGCTCGTTCTTGTTCGCGGTAGCCCTCACCGATCATTTGATCCATGTTTTGTTTTCTGGCGATCACCGGATCAAATCCGACATCGTCGAACAAAGCCACGGGGAGTAAGCATCATGGCAGAATTTCAGCTCATCGGCTTATTCCTTTTCGTACTATTCCTCTTGCTTGGCACCGGTGTTTGGGTCGGGCTCGCATTGCTTGGCGTGGCCTTTGTCGGGGTTGAACTGTTCACCTCGCGCCCGGCTGGCGATGCGATGATTACGACAATCTGGTCGTCGTCGTCTTCCTGGACCCTTACCGCCCTGCCCTTGTTTATCTGGATGGGGGAAATCCTTTACCGAACGCGATTATCGGAGGACATGTTCCGCGGTTTATCGCCGTGGATGGCGCGGCTTCCAGGTGGGCTTGTGCATACCAATATTGTTGGCTGCACCGTGTTTGCAGCGGTTTCCGGCTCTTCTGCGGCAACGCTTACAACCGTTGGAAAAATGTCGATCCCGGAATTGCGGCGACGCAACTATCCTGAACATCTGGTTATTGGCACTTTGGCGGGCGCTGCCACGTTGGGGCTGATGATCCCGCCCTCGCTGACCTTGATTGTTTACGGCGTAACAATCAATGAATCGATCACCAAGCTGTTTATGGCCGGCATCCTGCCTGGCATTGTATTGGCGTCGATGTTTATGGGTTATGTGGCAATCTACTCGCGCCTGGCGAAGGACTTTGACCCAATAGAAGAGCCGCACATGTCATTTGCGGAGAAGGTCAAAAACTCGCGCTTTCTTATCCCCGTCTTGCTGCTCATTCTGGTGGTGATTGGGTCGATGTATTCAGGACTGGCCACCGCCACTGAAGCAGCCGCTTTTGGCGTTGTGGGTTCGCTTATTCTGGCAGCAGGGCAAGGCTCGCTGACGTGGCATACATTTTCAGAAAGTCTGATGGGGGCAACACGAACCTCGGCGATGATTGCGCTCATTTTGGCAGGGGCTGCATTCCTGTCGCTCTCCATGGGTTTTACCGGCCTGCCGCGCGGACTGGCGGACTTCATCGGCTCATTGGAGCTTAGCCGGTTCGGCCTGTTGATGATGCTCCTGGTTTTCTACATCGTTTTGGGATGTTTTCTCGACGGAATTTCTTCCGTGGTGCTCACAATGGCGGTGGTCGAACCAATGGTGCGTCAGGCAGGGATTGATCTGATCTGGTTTGGCATTTTTATCGTTGTGGTGGTGGAAATGGCACAAATCACGCCGCCCATTGGCTTTAACCTGTTCGTTTTGCAAGGCATGACGAAGCATGAAATGAACTTCATTTCACGCGCCGCATTGCCGATGTTTATGATTATGGTGTTGATGGTCTTCCTGCTGATCGCCATACCCGAAATGGCTACCTGGCTGCCGGAAAACATGCGCCACAAGCCCGGGTGACGAAGCTCTATCAGCTAGCAGGAAGAATATCATAGGGGTGTTGCCACCCCTTTTGCGCCTTGATGCGATCAAGCCACGCGCCGATTGCCGGGTAGCTGGTTTCCCAGGAAACTCCGAATTCATCCGGGTAAAACAGATATCCGCACATCGAGATGTCTGCAATGGTCAGTTCATCTCCGGCGGCAAAATCCTGCCCTTCAAGATGGGCGTTCAACACTTTAAACGCACCATGCATACGCTGGCCAAGAAAGTCAGTGACCGGCTTGTCGGCACCTTTCATGAAATTTGTCATGAAGCGGTACGTCGCCGTGTAAGCAGTGAGTTTGTGGTTATCAAACAAGATCCAACGCAATACGTCACGTTCTTGTGCCTCGTCGCGGCCACCAAACCGGCCGGTCTCTTTGGCCAGATAATCAAGGATCAACCCGGTTTGGGTGAGCTGCACCCCATTGCCCACCAAAACCGGCACTTCACCCATTTCGTTTAAGTCTTCACGATACTCAGGCGTGCGGGTGGCACCATTGAAAAAATCCACCCACACCGGCGTCCATGCCGTGCCGGTGAGTTCCAGCATCAAGGCTGCTTTGTAAGCGTTACCTGATTCCTTGAAGCAATAAAGCTCGTATGCAGACATGCGCCAGCACTCCTCGTCTGTCAGCGGAAAAAGCAGTTACATGGTCGGAAGGGTTAGCCTGCAGCGCGGTCAAGTTCGCGTTCGAATGCCGAAAGGCTTTCAAACCGCATTGCGCCTTCTGCAGTGTGTACATCAACCGCACCATTTGCGAACACATCAACCATATAGCCGCGCACATCGATCTGCTCGACAGGCGATGAACCACCGTCATCATTTGCGACTGGCGTTGGTTCGGGTGTTTCCACCGCAGCTGGTTCTTCTGGTTCTTCAGCAACAGGTTCAGCTGGAGCAACCGGTTCAACTTCTAGCACTGGCGCTGCGGCAACGGTTGGTTCGGAAACCACGGGGTCGACAGGCATTACAGTAGGCGCGCTGGCTGGTGTTGCACTGACATGGCCACCACCTAGTGTCATGGCCTGGGCCATACGTGTGGTGTTTGCGTCCGTATCGGCCACATGCTTCAGCAGTCTGCCAAAGGCGATCAGCAAAATGCCACCGACAATCGCCTGATAGCCAAAGGCCAGGCTGAAATCGAGGCCGGTCTCATCGACAAATCGCATGCCAATAGCAGCGACGCCCGCAATTATAGAAATAACCCCAAGAACAAATAGAATAAACGGCATTAGAATCCCCGCTGCAGCGAATCAGAAACGATAAACCATATTTATAATATTGGCGTTAATAATGATTTACCAGACCTGCTTTTCGTTTTTTTTCAACACGTTATTTAGGCCTTTATAAGGCAATGGGTTCATTCCATGACAATCTTGGGTGCTGAACGAATCGTTCCTTCACGTTCAATTTCCGACATTACAGCCTTGGCAATATCTCGATAAATCCCCGCGTGTTGGCTATCAGGAGCCGTCACCACCACCGGTTGACCGGAATCCGAGCGCTCGCGCACCACCATATCAAGCGGTACTTCGCCCAGGAATGGTACGCCGAGTTTTTCTGCTTCATCACGTGCGCCGCCATGGCCAAAGATATTTGAATGTTCACCGCATTTCGGGCAGGCGAAATAGCTCATGTTCTCAACAATACCAAGAACAGGTACATTCACTTTGCGGAACATGTTGAGCCCCTTGCGGGCATCAATAAGCGCCAAATCCTGCGGTGTAGAGACAATTACCGCGCCGGCAAGTGGAACTTGTTGCGCCATGGTAAGCTGGGCATCGCCGGTGCCGGGCGGCATATCCACTACCAGCACATCAAGCTCACCCCAGTCCACCTCACGCAACATTTGCGTAATGGCGGAAATAACCATTGGACCGCGCCAGATCATCGGGGTGTCCTCTTCTACAAGGAAACCCATCGACATGACCTTTACGCCATAACCTTCCAGTGGCTTGAGCAGTCCACCTCCCGAAGCTTGCGGACGCCCGGTGATGCCAAGCAGGCGAGGCATTGACGGTCCATATATATCTGCGTCCAGAATTCCGATTTTCGCGCCATTTGCTGCCATACCAAGGGCCACATTGCACGCGGTTGTGGATTTACCGACACCACCCTTGCCCGAGGCAACAGCGATGATATGGCGAACCCCAGGCACACCATCAATCTGCTTACCAGCTCCCGCTCCCGGCATTCCAGGCATCGGCGGCGGTGGTGGGGATGCTTTTTTGCCAGTTGAATGATGCACTTGTGGTGCAGCACTCGCTGTTGGCCGTGCCTGTCCGGCGGCGGCGTCTGCGGTTAAAACTACGGTGACTTTGCCAACGCCATCAATTTTCTCCACGGCTTTTTGTGCCATCTGGCGCATTGGCTCCAATTCAGCAGCGCGGGCAGGATCAATGGTCACCGAAAACATTACATCAGCGCCTGAAATGACGATTTGTGAAACCAGCCCCAGGCTCACCAGATCTCCATCGAGGTCTGGTCCACGCACTTTATTCAACTGCTCAAGCACGCGATCTTGCGATAAGTTATTCATTTCCCACTCAAAATCCCATTTTTAGCATCAAAACATTGCCGTTGTGTGTTGAGCAGGCCTTGGCGAGAACTAGGATGCAGACTGTATTCCGTTTGGAAACAATCCACCAAGTTCATGGGTGATTTCATTCGATATTCCAGCAACCGCTTCACCTAATCCGTGGAGCTTGCCGTCAGGGATCCGCGCGGAAGGTCCCGACACTGATACGCTGGCGAGCGGGTCGCTATGTTCATCGAAAATCACGCCTGCCACGCATCTTAGGCCTACCGCATTTTCTTCATCATCGATGGAATACCCCCGGGCACGGGTCGCTTGCAAGTCATTGTCGAAAATCTCGTTCATATTTGCCTGTGCCACGCTGGATTGCATGCGGATGGGCTTGAGCAGTTTCTCGGTTTCATCAGGTCGCATAAAGGCGAGTATCGCTTTGCCTGCCCCGGATGTGCAGATATCTGTACGCCCGCCAGGTCCAGCGGTGGCGCGCATCACTTTCTGTGTTTCGACCTGCGCCAGATACACCACTTCCCCGCGGTCGATTATTCCAAGGTTCACAGATTCACCCGATTGCTCCATCAAACGGCGCATGTAAGGCCGCGCGGTCGCAATAAGATCGCGCGAACGAACAAATGCCGAGCCCGTGCGAAACGCCTGCACCCCGATCAACCAGGCCGAACGCTCGGCCTCAAACCGCACATAACGCTCGTTCTGCAAAGTGGTTAAAAGCCGGTGTGCAGTGGATGTCGGCAAACCAACACAATGGGCCACTTCTGACAATGAAAGCCCTTGTGGAAATTCCGATAGAGCATTCATCAAACGCAAAGCCCGGCTTAGGGATTGCACCTGCCCTGATGCTCGTAAACTTTCTTTACAAATGCGGTGACTTGAACTGGCCATTTATTTCCATCCCATATGAATTGTGATCGCATTTGCAGGCGCAATTGCATTTTCCGCTCGCGCCATACCCGTCATTCCAAAACGCCGCATCCCACGATGCGGATCACAATTCCAAAAATATATTTTTTGTAAAATTCTAGGGGCTGTTGACGTTCATCTCAATTGAATGATTGTTGCGGCGATAGAGATGAAGGCAATGAAGCTCTGATCTGTTTTGCAAGATCGCATTGCTATCCCTCTGTTTTCCTTCAGTTTGCCGAAGTAGTTTTCGATCAGG
>CAJQND010000028.1 GCA_905479595.1 uncultured Hyphomicrobiales bacterium | reverse complement strand
CGAGATGATCACGGCCAATTACCACTGGCGCCGAAAGCTCACCAGTGCGTACCATTTCGTTGAAGGCAAGGCCCAACACATGACGCACCCCAAGCCCAACCCAACAAATACGTGCGGGAAGCCCCTGAAACGCGATACGTTCTCGCGCCATATCCAACCAGTTGTGCAAGTGCGGATCATCAACCAAATCTTTGACCTTGGCATCGGTTTTGTAGATATCTTCAGGGTCACCGGACAACGCACACCAACGAAACGGGCCAATCCCCCTGCAAAACAATGGACGAATGTAGGCTGGAACAAAGCCAGGGAACGCGAAGGCGTTTTCAAGCCCTTCTTCCAGCGCCACCTGGCGGATATTGTTGCCATAATCAAGCGTTGGAACTCCAGCGTTCCAAAAATCCACCATCGCTGCAACGTGAACTTTCATACTGGCGCGCGCCGCTTTTTCAACGGCCTTTGGATTGCTCTCTTGTTTTTCGCGCCACTCCGCCACGCTCCACCCTTGCGGCAGGTATCCGTGAATGGGGTCGTGAGCACTGGTTTGATCCGTGACGATGTCAGGGCGAACGCCACGTTTCATCAACTCGGGAAAAACGTCGGCTGCATTGGCAATAAGCCCGACAGATTTCGCCTCCCCTGCTTTGGTCCAACGCTCAATCATTTCAAGCGCATCATCTAGAGAATGGGTTTTCTCATCAACGTAGCGGGTCCGCAGGCGGAAATCCGCGCGGCTCTCATCACATTCAACCACCAAGCAGCAAGCCCCTGCCATGACAGCTGCCAAAGGTTGTGCACCACCCATTCCCCCAAGGCCGCCAGTCAATATCCACTTTCCTTTGAGATCGCCGTTATAGTGTTGACGGCCAGCCTCCATGAAAGTCTCGTATGTGCCCTGGACGATGCCCTGTGTGCCAATGTAAATCCATGATCCAGCGGTCATCTGGCCATACATGGCCAACCCTTTTTTATCGAGCTCGTTGAAATGTTCCCATGTCGCCCAATGGGGAACCAGATTCGAGTTGGCAATCAGAACACGGGGGGCATCTTTGTGCGTCCGGAAAACCCCCACGGGCTTTCCTGACTGAACCAACATAGTTTCATCGTCTTCGAGCGTTTTAAGCGTCGCGACCATTTCATCGAAATCATTCCAGGTTCGCGCTGCCCGTCCAATGCCACCATAGACCACCAGCTCATGTGGGTTTTCCGCCACATCAGGGTGCAAATTGTTCATCAACATCCGCATGGGAGCTTCGGTAAGCCAGCTTTTTGCGCTGATCTTGGAACCCGTCGGAGGGAAAACATCACGAATGTTATGGCGTGCATTGCTCATGTCATATTCCCGAAAATAGCGGCAAAGATTGCCGAGGTTTTAAATGAAGCCAGCGAAATCGTTCGACGGCAATGATCTCATAAACTGGCAAATTTCCGTTTCGCATCATACTACCTCACCCAAAATAAACGACGGGATGGTGACGCATTCAAAAAGTTTACCATTAGCGACAATTCCTGCAGCGGCGGCAAGATCACCAGCAAGATAACGGTCTTGTTCAATACGCGGCACCACATCACGAATAACGCTCAGGACAGATGCGAGAACTGGACTTGTTGTCAAAGGTTGGCGGAATTCCACGCCTTGCGCAGCACACAGTAATTCCACGCCAAGGATCGTGTTGAGGTTTGTGTTCATAGGCTCGAGCCGCCGCGCCGCGTGTGCAGCCATGCTGACATGGTCTTCCTGATTGGCCGACGTAGGTGTTGAATCAGTTGAACACGGGTTAGCAAGATGTTTGTTTTCGCTCATAAGGGCGGCGGTTGTTACTTCTGCAATCATCAATCCTGAATTCAACCCGGGTTCCGGTGTTAAAAATGGAGGGAGGTCAAATGAAAGAGTAGGGTCCACCATCAACGCCACGCGCCTTTGCGCAATTGCCCCGATTTCAGAGATGGCAAGGGCGATTTGATCGGCGGCAAAAGCAACCGGTTCCGCGTGAAAATTCCCACCAGAAACAATACGGCCTTCTTCAACCAAAACCAGCGGGTTATCCGTGACCGCGTTTGCCTCCAACTCCAGTGTTGAGCCAGCAAAGCGGAGCAAATCAATAGCTGCCCCAGTCACCTGCGGATGGCAGCGGATGCAATAAGGGTCCTGAACGCGAGTGTCATCTTCGCGATGGCTATCGCGAATTTCTGATCCCTCCATAATGGCCCGCATTGTACGGGCAACAAATATTTGTCCCTGGTGCCCCCGCAAGGTGTGGATAGCATCAACAAGAGGTGCGGTTGAGCCCATTATTGCATCAGTTGAGAGCGACGCGGTGACAATGCTTGAAGTCGCATTCCGCCACGCTGAAAACAACCCCGCCAGCGCAGCAGCAGTCGAAAACTGCGTCCCATTGATAAGACCCAATCCTTCTTTTGGACCAAGTATTATCGGCTGCAGGTTTGCACGCAGCAGTGCTTCGCTGGCACTTAACCTATCACCATCAAAGAAGGCTTCCCCCTCTCCGATCATGGCGGCCGTCATGTGAGCGAGCGGCGCAAGGTCGCCAGATGCGCCTACTGACCCCTGTACCGGAACTACCGGCGTAACGCCTTTTCTGAGCATTGTCTGCAACATCAAAATTGTTGTCCAGGAAACACCCGACGCTCCGCGGCCAAGTGACAACAACTTAAGAACCATCATCAACCGGGTTGTTGGAACATCCAGTGGGTCTCCCACCCCGCAACAATGAGACAAAATCAAGTTGCGCTGAAGCGTCTCAGTGTCCTTTGCATCAATCTTGACACTTGCTAGCTTCCCAAACCCGGTATTGACCCCATAAATTGCCTCACCCCCCTCTGCTGCTTTTTTAACAAGCGCAGCGGCAGCTTCAATTTTTGGTCTCGCGGCCTGATCCAGAACGGCAGCTTTACCAGTCCGCCAGAGGTCTTCAAGTTGCGCAAGTGTGGTCGCGCCGGGTTCAAGTGTAAGCGTCATACTTTACCTGCAAACAACCGTTTATGGAGCGGATTAAAGCCAATCCGATAAGCCAGCTCAGCAGGATGACCAACATCCCACACTGCCAAATCTGCCCGCATCCCAGCGCGGATTACGCCGGTGTCTGTAACGCCCAGGGCTTTCGCCGCATTGCGTGTTACCCCGACAAGCGATTCCTCGGGGGTCATGCGGAAGAGTGTACATGCCATATTCATCGCCAGCAAAAGCGAGGCAAGAGGCGATGATCCAGGATTGCAATCGGTCGCCAGGGCAATAGCTACACCGTTTTCACGAAATGCAGCGATGGGTGGCAATTGTGTTTCGCGTACCGTGTAAAAAGCACCAGGTAGCAAGGTTGCCACCGTTCCGGCATCTGCCATTAGTTTCGCGTCTTCTGCGGTTGCATATTCCACATGATCGGCCGAAAGTGCGCCATATTGCGTGGCCAGTTTCACACCGCCAAGATGAGACAATTGTTCTGCATGCAGTTTAACCGGAAGTCCAAGCTCTTTGGCCCGTTTGAAAACCCGTTCAATCTGTTCTGGCGTAAAGGCAATGCCTTCACAAAACCCGTCCACAGCGTCAACAAGGCCTTCCGCACGGGCTGCTTCCAGTGAAGGCAAACAAACATCGTCAATGTAATTGTCGGCCTGGTCTTTATATTCTTGTGGAACGGCATGGGCACCAAGAAAGCTTGTTTTAACCCGCACAGGACGCACTTTTTCAATCGCCCGCGCTGTCCTCAACATGTTGAGTTCGGTTTCAATATCCAGCCCATACCCAGATTTCACTTCAATGAGTGAAACACCTTCTCCTATCAATGCATCCACTCGAGGCAGCGCAGAGGACAGCAATGCTTCTTTATTCGCCTGCCGGGTTGCTTTCACCGTGGAGACAATTCCCCCACCTGCCCGCGCCACTTCTTCATAAGTTGCACCTTGCAGGCGCATCTCAAATTCACCCGCTCGATTGCCGCCATGGACAATATGCGTGTGGCAATCGATGAAGGCCGGCGTAACCAGGCGGCCATCCAGATCTTCATTCTCGCCATTATTGCATTCTGCAGGAATATCTGTGTCTTTCCCTACCCATGAAATGACACCTTCTTCAACAGCCACAGTTCCGTTTTCGATCAGACCATATGGTTGACCACCGTCAAGCGAAGCTATGGTTGCGTTTGAATATAACATCATTTCTTCGATTGCTAATGTTGAGGTTAATGTTAATATGTCTGCACATATTAATCCTGTCAAGGCGGATATATTATGCAGCTACTTCGAGCCAACCAAGCACTTCTTCCAGAAGGTTGGGTTGAAAATGTCTTGGTGGAAGTTGCTGATGACGGTCTTATCAGCAGCGTAAATGCCGTTCGCGAAGATGCAGATCATTCAGGCACTACATTGCAAGTAGGCAGCTTGCTTCCTGCGCCTGTAAATGCACATAGCCACGCCTTCCAGCGAGCAATGGC
>CAJQND010000027.1 GCA_905479595.1 uncultured Hyphomicrobiales bacterium | reverse complement strand
GATCCAGGAAGCCAATGGTTTCAGCTACAAGTCCCAAAACGCAGATGTAATGCATGCTTGTGGCCATGACGGACACACAACCATGCTGTTGGGGGCGGCAAAACACCTTGCTGCAAATGGTGAGTTCAATGGTCGGGTTGTATTCATTTTTCAACCCAATGAAGAGCACGGCCTTGGCGCGAATGCAATGATCAAGGACGGGTTGTTTGATCGATTCAATGTGGACAATGTCTTCGGCATGCACAACATTCCCGGAATGCCGACGGGCACGTTTGCCACCCGCGCTGGCCCGGTGACGGCGGCAGAAAGCCTGTTTGAAATTGAAATTTCTGCCCGCGGTGGCCATGCTGCCCTGCCCCATATGGGGGTCGATGCCATTACAGTCGGGGCTGAGATTGTTGGCGCGCTCCAGACAATTGTGTCGAGGAAACTCAACCCTGGCCTGAATGGCGTTGTCTCGGTGACGGAATTCATCACCGATGGCAAGCGCAACGTCTTGCCCGGCATGGCGCTGCTCAAGGGCGATGCGCGCGCCCTGACACCGGAAATTAACGAGACGATTGAAGCAAGCATGCGCCAGATCGTCGATGGCATTTGCCGTGCCCATGGCGTGTCGGCAACAGTCAGTTATGACACGATATTTCCACCAACCATAAATGCCAATGATGCAAAAGAGGCAGCTGCACAGGCTGCCAGCACCATCCTGGAAAAAACTGCCATTGACGCCGATTGTCCACCCAAGCTCTTCTCAGAAGATTTCGCCCATATGGCGGCGGCAAGGCCGGGGTGCTTTGTTTTTATGGGAAATGGAACCGAAGGGGCAAATGCGCGCGCCCTGCACTCGGCAGATTATGATTTCAACGATGATGCACTGGTTCCAGGCGCATCTTTCTGGGTGGCGCTGGTTGAGCAGCAACTACACTTGAGTACAGACTGATGTATGCAGCACGCATGGATGATTTTCGCCACAGGATGGCGCAGGCAGGCATTGAACTTGCTTTAATCACAGATGATGACAGCGTTTACTATTTGACCGGCTATTACGATTATCTCCACATGGATTTTGGCCGCCCGACGATCCTTGTTATCCCCAAAGACGGGGAAAGTCTGCTTATTACGCCCAGCATGGAACTCGACATGGCGGAAGCAGCCGCACGGGTGGACCGGATTGCGGCATGGAATGACGGGCTTGGCGGCGAGTGGCGCGAAGAATTACCCGGTGCCATTGCCAGTGCCAGTGCTAAACGCATTGCCATTGAGCCCAACCAAATGCCGCCAATCGTGCGCACTTATGTTGGCACATTGGTCAACGATGGCAGACTGGGTGATATCACGCCCGTTCTTGCCGATATGCGCATGATCAAATCTGGCGATGAACTGCAACTGGCGCGCCACGCTGGCGAGGTCGCAATGGCCATGATGAATGCAGGCCGCTCTGCAATTGGCCATGGCGTGCCGGAATACGAAGTGGCGCTTGCGACATCACAAGCAGGCACGCGCAAGGCGGCTGAGTTGCTGCGCGCCCATTACGGCGATGCGTGTATGTCCCCCAACACGCACTTTTTGCAGATCATGGCGTCGGGAAACGAGATCACCAAGCCACACCACCGTGCCTCTACCCGCATCATGGAGCGCGGCGAACCTGTGTTTTTGTGCTTTTGTGGCATGACCAATTTCCACCGTTTCAAACTTGGTTTCGACCGGACATTCTGGATCGGCGAGATCAATGATGACCGGCAAGCCGAGGTGTATGAACTCGCTGTGGCAAGCCAACAAGCAGCACTGGCGGCACTGCGCCCCGGCGTCACCGCTGAGAGTGTTCACGCAGCTTATGCAGACGTGATCCAGCAAGCGGGTTTCGATTACCCATTCCGCTGCGGGCGCGCCACCGGCTACAGTTTCCTCGAAAAGCCGCAACTTGTATCGGGCGACAAAACCATACTGCAGCCGGGCATGGTGCTGGCAGTGGATGGCTCAGTGAGTATCGCCAAATCCTTCCGCGCCCAGGTTGGAGACAGTTTTATCGTGACCGAAGACGGGTATGAACAGATCACGGACCACCCGAAAGCATTGCGCGACGTAATTGTCTAGGGTCAGTTCAAATACCACAGAGCAGCGTTTAATAGCATTGCGTAGGAAACCCAGAGAAAATATGGCACCAGCATCACGCCTGCCATCCGGTCTATCCGCCAAAACTGGGAGAGCGTAATCGCAATCATTGCCAGTAAAATGCTGATCTCGAACAAAGCCCAGCCGAGTTGCTTCATGCCGAAGAAAACAAACGACCACAAAAGATTCAAACTCAGTTGAATAGCAAACGCGCCCAGGGCGAAGTTTCTTCTCGCGTCCTGTTTGCAACACCAAATGCGCCAACCAGCAATTGCCATCAAAAGATAAAGCATCGCCCACACAGGGCCAAACAGCCAGTCGGGTGGATTAAAATTCGGCTTTACAAGGGTTTGATACCAACCTCCAACGCTTGACGCGGTAACAAGTCCACCTACTGCAGAAACCGCGAAGCAAACAACCAAAAAGGCGATTAAGCTGGGGATATTCGCACGAAGCAAATCAATCACTTTCTGTTTCAGATATCCAAGCCCCGCCAACTTTGGCGTATCGGACAATCTGGTAAATCGCGATATTCTCTTTTGTGAGTAGTCTTACGAGATCTGGAACACATTGGATCGGCATTTCAAATTCAAAACCATGGGTAAGCCGGAGCAGGCGTTTTGAATGTTCGGATCCCAAAAATTCCCTCAGAATCCGTTCTGCCGTGCCATCATTATCGGGTATCTCGAAATACAAACGGTAGAGCTGTTCTGAGTAATCCAGGGGCGTACCGGTTTTGCAAACGCCGTCCGGGGACTTTGAGATTTCGGAATTCATTGCCGCATATCAATTGCATTTGCGATACGTGTAGTCGCCGAACTCCAGCCAGTCCTTGTCACCATCCTGGAAAACAAGGAATTCTGACCGGTCTTCCCCTAGCAGAGCGACTAAAAACCCGGCGGGCGCAGCTGAACTGCCGAAGTAACTATATGAGGTCATGGCTTTAATGGACTTACCGTTGACAGTTACCTTGGCATCCCACTGATCAGGCGGGGGTTTCAAAATTACATATTCAATCTGTCGTTTGATTTGCCCGCCACCACAGTAAACCACCCCTTCCGGCGCTTCCATGCTCGTCGCACTATCGTTGACAAGACGGATTGAAAATTCTTGAGCGATAATTTCACCCCTCACCCCGGCATAAAGTGCTGGAGAAATTCCCAGACTCCAAGCCGCCAAAGGCGACAGCACACACAAGGCCGATGCCGCCAAACATGACAGACCAAAACAGGAAAATTTTC
>CAJQND010000026.1 GCA_905479595.1 uncultured Hyphomicrobiales bacterium | reverse complement strand
GTCCGGTGGCATCGAAAAACATGCATTTTGACATATCCGCATAAAGCTCAGCCTGCTCGCCGGTACCGAACGGATGCACGCCATGCGACAGCGAAACCCATGGATTATCATAGGCATCAAAGTGGATGATGCTTTCAGAGCCGCTCAGTTCCGCCACCTTCACCCGGCCAGAAATTGCTACTGGATTGCTGCCCTTGCGAACCGGCAGAACATGGTGCGGACGAAGCCCGATTGTGTATCGGCCATCGGGGAGATTTTCAGGGGCCGTCCATGATACCTGTTCGTTCATTACGAGCCTGCCCGCGTGTTTCTCAACATCCGCCGTATTTATTGGTGGTTCAGAGAGTACCTTTGCGCTGGTGAGGTTTACCGGGTTTCGATAAATCTCACTGGTCGGTCCAAAATCCACAACACTGCCCTCGTGCATTGCTGCCGTGCGTCCGCCAAGGAGCAATGCTTCAGAGGGCTCAGTCGTGGCGTAAATCACCAGGCAATTGCGCTCAGCAAACAGTTTGGGCAACTCGTCGCGGAGTTCTTCGCGCAATTTGAAATCGAGGTTTGCCAATGGCTCGTCCAACAGGATTAGTTCCGAATCCTTCACCAGCGCCCTGGCCATGGCGGTTCGTTGTTGCTGGCCGCCCGACAATTCAGATGGACGCCGGTCCAGCATTGCTGAAATTTGCATGAGTTCTGCCATCGCGCCGACGCGATCGTTCACTTCGTTGTCTGGCAGCCGGGCCACGCGCAGAGGCGATGCTATATTTTCGAACACGCTCATGTTCGGGTAGTTGATAAACTGCTGGTAGACCATCGAGACGTTGCGCTTTTGAACAGCAACACCGGTGACATTCTTCCCGTTGAACCAGATTTCGCCGGAAGTGGGCTTTTCCAGCCCGGCCATGATCTGCATCAGTGTCGTTTTGCCAGCCAGCGTTGTGCCGAGCAGAATATTGAAGCTGCCGGCTTCAAGCGTCAGATTGGTGGGGCGGATGTGAACATCTGCCCCCACTTTCTTGCCAACATTTTTCAGTTCAAGCGCCATTGCGCATCCTAAAGTGCGAAAGTTCTAAAAAGTTAGCATAAAAATGAATGGAGTGGCCCGGCGTTAGTGTTGCCGGACCACCCATCGTGCAAGGGAGGAGTCGCACTTACCTTATTGTGCCCAACGTTTGACGATTTCCTCATAGGCAACCGTTTTGCCGGGCTCTTTTTCGTTTTCCAGCTTCGCTGCTGGACCGTCTTTTTTGCCAAGCCACTCAGAAGGGTCCTTAGCCTCGTTGAGGCGAGGGCCGCAGCCGCCGTAAATTTTGGCTTTTTCGTCGGCAGCCTGCATCCGGCTCATTACCTGATCCATTTCACCAGCAAGCCGGTCCATGGCCTGTTGTGGTGTAAATGCACCAGAGTTCACATCACCGATATTCTGCCACCACAGCTGTGCAAGCTTGGGATAATCCGGCACGTTGACGCCGGTTGGTGTCCAGTTTTCCCGGTCTGGGGAGCGGTAGAATTCGATTAGCCCTCCAAGGTTGGGTGCACGATCAGTAAAGTGCTGATGGCGAACTGTTGAGTCACGAATGAACGTAAGACCAACATCAGACTTTTTCACATCCACTGTTTTTGAGACGACAAACTGTGCATAAAGCCATGCTGCCTTTGCCCGTTTGGTTGGTGTGGATTTCAAAATCGTCCAGGAACCAGCATCCTGATAGCCAAGCTTCATACCATCTTTCCAGTATGGGCCGTGGGGTGAGGGTGCCATGCGCCATTGTGGCTTTCCAGCGTCATCAACAGTGTTGTTGCCGGCGGATTTCGGCGCAACCATGGAAGCTGTAAACGCCGTGTACCAGAAAATCTGCTGGGCAACATTACCTTGCGCCAATGCAGGCAGCGACTGATAGAAGTCGTAATCTGCTGCACCTGGAGGCGCATATTTGCGAAGCCACTCGTCCCATTTTGCAATGGCAAATACAGACGCTGGAGCATTGGTGCCGCCACCGCGCGATACTGATGCGCCAGATGGATTGCAACTATCGGCTTCCATGCGGATGCCCCATTCATCAATCGGGCGGCCATTCGGCAAACCAGGTGATGTGGAACCTGCCATTGAAAGCCAGGCATCGGTCATACGCCAGCCCAGGTCCGGCGCACGCTTGCCATAGTCCATGTGGCCATACACACGCACACCATCGATTTCTTTAACGTCTTCGCTGAAGAATTGAGCAATGTCTTCATAGGCAGACCAGTTAACCGGGACGCCCAGTTCATAGCCATATTTTGCCTTGAATTTCTCTTTCAGCTCCGGTTTGTCGAACCAGTCCTTGCGAAACCAGTAGAGGTTGGCGAACTGCTGATCAGGTAGCTGATAGAGTTTGCCATCAGGACCGGTAGTGAACGACTTACCGATGAAATCTTCTACGTCGAGACCAGGGTTGGTAACAGCCTTGCCGTCGCCTGCCATCCAGTCAGTTAGATTGACCGCTTGTTGCAGGCGCGAATGGGTGCCGATGAGGTCACTGTCGTTAATGTAGGCATCATACAGGTTACGGTTGGTCTGCATCTGGGTTTGCACCGCCTGCACAACCTCGCCTTCCCCGAGCAACTGATGGTTGACCTTGATGCCGGTGATTTCCTCAAATGCCTTGGTCAGGGTTTTTGATTCATATTCATGGGTCGGAATGGTTTCGGAGAGCACATTGATTTCCATGCCCTTGAACGGCTCCGCCGCCTTAATGAACCAGTCCATCTCCTTCATCTGCTCATCTTTAGAAAGAACGGATGGTTGGAATTCATCGTTTACCCATTTTGTTGCAGCGGCCATATCTGCGTGGGCAGGAAGCGCCGCGGCGCCCAGCGCGATCATCGCGACTGACGCCAAAAGCAACTTTTTCATGCTTGTCTCCTCCAAGTGATTGCATTCGCACTCATTTTAAAATGTTGGTGCGTTATCTAGACAGCACAATACGAATAAAAACGAAAGTCAATAGTTTATAAATTGATTTATTCGAAAAAAATCGCAATTATTGCGAAAATTGCGAAAGGAGTACACAAGTGCAGCCTATGCCGCCCAGACAGATGGATATTCTTGAAATTGCTCGCCGCGATGGGCGCGTGGACGTGGAGGGCCTGGCAACCCGGTTTGAGGTAACCCCCCAAACGATCCGCAAAGACCTCAATGACCTGTGCGACTTGGAAAAACTTAACCGGGTGCATGGTGGCGCGGTGTTTCCGTCTAATACGGTGAACATGGCTTACCAATCGCGCCGCGAGATTGCTGCAGATGGCAAGGCACGAATTTCGCAAACTGTCGCTGGGCTTATTTCCGACAACGCGTCGCTTATTCTCAACATAGGCACAACAACCGAGCAGGTGGCCCACGC
The DNA here is from genome assembly GCA_905479595.1 of uncultured Hyphomicrobiales bacterium. Taxonomy (GTDB): domain Bacteria; phylum Pseudomonadota; class Alphaproteobacteria; order Rhizobiales; family CAJQND01; genus CAJQND01. Next base: position 11,308 of record CAJQND010000026.1, on the reverse strand, counting down.
ATTGCGGCGGCATCTTGGTTTGATGGTGATCACCAACAATCTCAATGTGGCCTATATCCTGGCTGATGCACCGGGGGTCGATGTCGTCGTATCCGGTGGCATGGTGCGCAAGAGCGATGGCGGCATTGTCGGGGCAGCAGCGGTTGATCTCATCCAGCAATTCAAAGTGGACTTTGCCATTATTGGCACATCTGCCATTGACGAAGAGGGGACGTTGCTTGATTTCGATTACCGCGAAGTCCGGGTTGCCCAGGCAATACTCGGACAGGCGCGCACAAAAATTCTTGTCGCTGATTCAATCAAGTTTGAGCGCCGGGCACCAGTGCAGATTGGCAAAATTACCGATATCGATGTTTTCGTTACTGATGAAGATGTTCCGGAGCCGATCCATGACCTTTGCAAAACGGCTGGAGTTGAAATGATTGTTGCCTCTCCGGCATGTGCACTTGAGTGAGCGGATGAAAGATTCTTCACATTCGGCTGCGCAGCGCAGCCACTATGATGTGTTCATTATCGGTGGCGGTATAAATGGATGTGGCATTGCCCGCGATGCGGCCGGGCGCGGCTATTCAGTATGCCTTTGCGAGGCAGGAGATTTTGCCAGCGGCACGTCTTCAGCCTCCACCAAGCTTGTACATGGCGGCTTGCGATATCTCGAACACTATGAGTTCAGGCTGGTGCGCAAAGCGCTGCTGGAACGCGAAGTGCTGTGGAATATAGCCCCGCACATCATTTGGCCCTTGCGGTTTGTGCTGCCCTATCATTCCGGGTTGCGGCCAGGTTGGCTGCTGCGGTTGGGTTTGTTTCTTTACGATCATATTGGTGGTCGGAAACTGTTGCCTCCCTCCAAAAGTTTAAACCTTTCTGATGATGAGGCAGGTAAACCACTCAAAAATTCTTTCAGCAAAGCGTTCGAATATTCCGACTGCTGGGTGGATGATTCCCGCCTGGTTGTTTTGAATGCCCGCGATGCTGCAGACCGGGGAGGGGATATCCGGCCACGCACGAAGGTCAACCGCGCCGAGCGGGTGGACGGGGTGTGGAAGATTGAGATCGAAGACAGTTTAACCGGGGTCACGGAAACGCTGAGCGCAAATGTCGTCGTGAATGCTGCTGGCCCATGGGTAGATGAAGTGCTCAAATCGGTTTTCGGGCGCAATGATGCCCGCAATGTCCGGCTGGTACGTGGCAGCCATATTGTCATCAAAAAGAAGTTTGCGCACGAAAAGGCCTACATCTTTCAAAATGCCGATGACCGGATCATTTTCGCTATTCCCTATGAGCGCGATTATACGTTGATCGGTACGACAGATGCCGATGAAGGCCCGGAAATGGGCAAGCCTGAGATTACGCCCGAAGAAACAGGTTATCTCTGCAACATGGCAAGTGAGTATTTTGCTGAACCGGTCTCAGTTGATGATGTGGTTTGGACGTATTCCGGCGTTCGGCCCCTTTTCGACGATGGAGCGAGCAAGGCCCAGGAAGCGACCCGCGATTACATCATTCGTCAAGACGGCGGAGAGGGTGACGCGATGTTGTTGAACATCTTCGGTGGCAAAATCACCACCTACCGGGTGCTGGCCAATACAATTATGGATGAAATCGAATCCACGCTTGGTGCACGCCAATCTGCCTGGACTGCGGATACTCCTCTGCCGGGTGGCGCGTTCCCGATTGCAGGATTTGATGCCCTGGTTGACGAATATGTGGACAATAACCCCAGCATTAGCCGCGAGCTGGTTACCCGGTTGGTGCGCCTTTATGGAACGCGGGCAAAAATGGTGTTGGGCAGTGACACGCTGGGTGTTCATTTCGGCCATGATCTCTATGCGGCAGAAGTGAGCTACTTGATGCGCCATGAATGGGCCTGCAATGCGGATGATGTATTGTTCCGCCGCACCAAACTCGGCATCGCCTTCAGCAAAGCACAACGCCAGGCGTTGCAGGATTTTATGGATAATACAGAAAATTCTTCTGAAATTCTGACCATCAATTCGCGTGCGGAAAACTGATTTTTCAGCGTTTTTCGGGGGTGTAAAGCTTGCCAACCAATCCTACATATTGTTTACAGAACCAGATTGTTAGGTATGGGTTGAAAAATGAAAATTCCAACTGATTTGCGTGCTGGTTACCGGCGTTTCCGTGAAAACCGTCTGGCAGATGAGGAAAGGCGTTACCGTGCGTTGGCAGAAGGCCAACATCCCCGGGTTATGGTGATCGGATGCGCTGATAGCCGGGTTGATCCGGCGACGATTTTTTCCGCTGCGCCAGGGGAGTTGTTCATTATCCGCAACATCGCAGCTCTGGTGCCGCCTTTCGAGGAAAAGGGTACGTATCATGGCACGTCGGCAGCGGTGGAATACGCGGTAACGGTTCTTAAAGTTGAGCATATTGTCGTACTTGGCCATGGGCTTTGTGGCGGAATTTCTGCGGCCCTGGCAGATGCAAAACATCAATCTATCGGACATTTTATCAAACCCTGGGTAGATATGATTTCCGAGGTGCGCGATGAATTGCTTGCACGCACTGAACCTTCGCAGGTTGAATACCGGCAAAGCGAACTTGAACACCTGGCCATCCAGCAATCATTGGAAAATCTGTCAACGTTTCCATTTGTTAAGGAGGCGTTGGACAACGGCACGTTGAATCTTCACGGGGCTTGGTTTTCGATTGTCGAAGCTGAGTTGAGGTGGCTGGACAATGCAAGCGGGGATTTTGCGGCTATTCAATTGCGAAGATAGGATCAGGTTTATCCAATTGCGGCATCGATCGAGCGGCTGAGTTTGTCCGTCAACTCTGAAATCTGTCCATCCGTGATGATAAATGGCGGGGCGATGAGCACATGATCACCGTTCAACCCGTCGACGGTGCCACTATCTGGATAACAGACCAGACCATTTTCCATGGCCCGGGATTTCAGTTTTGCAGATACATTGCGTTTTGCGGAAAACGGAGCCTTGGTTTCCCGGTTTTTGACAATTTCTATGCCAAGCAATAAACCGCGCCCGCGGATATCCCCAATATGAGGATGATCTGCAAAGGTTTCTGCCAATGCAGAGCGTAGTTTTGTACCCACCTTGGCGCAGCGCTCAATGAGATTTTCGTCGTCAAACACCCGCTGGACTTCAAGTGCTGCAGCGCATGCAGTTGGATGTCCTACATAGGAATGGCCATGCTGGAAGAAACCGCTACCGGCCTCGATTTCATCCGCCAGTTCAGCGCGTACCATCAGCGCTCCGATTGACTGATAACCCGCGCCAAGTCCTTTGGCGATGGAAATCATATCTGGTATGACCCCGTCTTGTTCACATGAAAACAGGGTGCCCGTTCGCCCCATGCCTGCCATCACTTCATCAAGTATCATCAAAGTGCCGGTATCGTCGCAAATCTGGCGGATTTGTTTGAAATATCCCGGTGCGGGCGGAACCGCGCCCAAGGTTGAGCCAACCACTGTTTCCGCAAAAAAGGCGATAGCCCGTTCAGCGCCGAGCGCGTCAATTTCTGCTGTGAGCGCGCCTGCCGCCCTTGCTCCATAAGCCTCTTCGCTTTCACCTTCCTGGCGTAAACGGTAGCTGAAACACGGCGCGATATGGCGAACCTGATGCATTAAAACCGGTTCAAACACTTCGCGCCGGTGAGGATTGCCGGAAAGCGATAGCGCGCCAATGGTGTTTCCGTGATAGCTCTGTTGGCGGGCGATGAACGTATCGCGGGATGCTTCGCCGCGTTCAACGTGGAGTTGGCGGGCAAGCTTTATAGCTGCCTCGTTCGCCTCAGATCCGCCAGACAGAAAATAAACCCGCCAAGCGCCGCCTGGTGCTTTGTCCGATAATACGGCTGCCAGCTCTTCAGCTGCCTCATTGGTGAAAAACCGGGTATGGGCGAACGCCATTGTGTCGAGTTGTTGCTTGATAGCAGCGACAATGCGCGGATGGCCGTGGCCAAGGCATGAAATTGCTGCGCCGCCCGAGGCATCGAGATACTGCTTGCCGCTGGCATCGGTAATGTATGCGCCAGATCCAGCCGCCGCGCTGGGATAGTCGGTTTTCAGGTGACGATAGAACACCCGGCTTCGATTTGTTTCGCTCATGACCTATCCCTTTCATCTCTCAGTTGAGATAATGTTCCCTTATTGCACCATGACGCGGATTTGAAATGATCGATAGCCCGAATTTGTTTTTAAGAGAACTTTTTGATGTGGCCGTCGCCGCAGCGCAGCCTGCATTGAGAGTGCCGAAATATCTTCCCTCCCGCCCGGCAGGAGAGCTGGTGGTCGTCGGTGCGGGCAAAGCGGGTGGCGCAATGGCGCAAGCTGTGGAGCAAGCCTGGCCTGGTCGCCTCGATGGGTTGGTGATCACCCGTTACGGGCATACCAAACCTCTCAATTATATAGAGTTGGTGGAAGCTGCCCATCCAGTGCCAGATGCGTCAGGCCACAATGCCGCGCGGCAGATCATGCAAAAAGTGCAGGGCCTTTCTGAAGATGATCTGGTTGTGTGCCTGATTTCAGGTGGCGGTTCCGCATTGCTGAGCTTGCCTGCAGAGGGGATTAGCCTGGAAGAAAAACAACAGGTGAACCAGATGCTGCTGGCATGTGGCGCACATATTGGGGAGATGAATTGCGTACGCAAACATCTATCCGCTGTCAAAGGCGGCAGGCTTGCAAAAGCTGCATGGCCTGCAAAAGTGGTCTGTCTGATGATTTCCGATGTGCCGGGCGATGATCCCGGCACTATTGCCTCAGGGCCGACCGTTGGTGATCCCACAACCCGCGACGAGGCGCTTGAAATTGTTGCCCGTTACGGCCTTTCACTTCCTGAAAGTGTTATGGCGCATCTTCGTTCGCCGGATTGCGAGAGCCCAAAACCGGGCGACCCGCATTTTGAGAATGTTGAAAACCATATCATCGCAGCGCCTTCGCAATCGCTTGCAGCTGCGCATCAACATGCCAGTGCTGCAGGCGTTGAGGTGATTGACCTTGGTGATCAGATCGAAGGTGAGGCGCGTGACGTTGGGTCTGCCCATGGCGCGATGGCTCTGAAACTCGCAGCCAGTAAATGCAGCAGCCCGCGCATGATCCTATCTGGTGGTGAGTGCACGGTAACCTTGATAGGAACCGGGGTAGGCGGGCCGAATACGGAATATTTGATGGGGCTGGCACTGGCCTTGAACGGCCATGAGCGCATCCATGCAATTTCCTGCGACACGGATGGGGTGGATGGTGCGCGCGAAAATGCCGGTGCACTCATTTCACCCGATACCCTGAAACGGGCAATGGCGGCGGGTTTGGACACCGCCGCCATGCTGAAAAACAATGATGCCTGGCATTATTTCAATGCGCTTGGCGACCTTGTCGTCTCTGGACCGACCCACACAAATGTCAACGATCTGCGGGCGGTCCTTATCCTTTAGCCTTTAACAACTTTTTGGCGTTGCTGGCCGAGCTTGGAAATGCCGAGTGTCATCACGTCACCATGCTTGACGAAGCGCGGTGGCTTCTGACCAAGGCCGACGCCTGGTGGTGTGCCGGTGGCGATAATATCACCTGGCTCAAGGGTCATGATTTTCGACAGGTACGAAACACAATGCGCAACCGAGAAGATCATCTTTGAAGTTGAACCAGTCTGCTGGCGCTCACCGTTCACATCAAGCCAAAGATCGAGCTTTTGCACATTGCCCACTTCGTCAGCCGTTACCAGCCAGGGACCAACCGGGCCATAGGTGTCGCACCCTTTGCCTTTGATCCATTGCCCGCCGCGCTCAATCTGCCATTCACGTTCAGAAACATCATTGACGATGGTGTATCCGGCAACATGGGAAAGCGCGTCTTTCTTGGTGACATGCTTTGCGCGTTTGCCGATGACAATTGCAAGTTCGACTTCCCAGTCAGTTTTTTTCGAGCCCTTGACCATGACAACATTGTCGTTCGGTCCATTTAGCGCATTCATGGTCTTGTCGAACAGCACCGGCTCGGTTGGGATAGCCATCCCGGTTTCTTCAGCATGGTCGGTGTAGTTCAGACCGATGCACAGGAATTTCTGAAAACCAGCCACTGGAACACCCAGACGCGGGCGGCCCTTTACAATCGGAAGGCGCGAAACGGCTGTGCGTTTCAATCTGCCAAGTTTTTTGGCAATTACGTCCGGGGTGATGTCGTCAACAATGCCAGACAGATCGCGGATATTACCGTCATTGTCTAAAAGACCAGGTTTTTCGCGGCCTTTCGGGCCGTAGCGTAAGAGTTTCATAGTGTTTGCCTCTAGGTGGAATGAGCAGACGGATTGTCTGCGCTGGGATGAAATACCGGCGTGTAACCGGTGGCTAAGATGTCGAGAAATGGCGCTGGTGTCAAAACTTCTACTTCGCCGGATGCTGGCCGGGGCTTTTTCTCGATGTATCCGTCGTATGACCAGGCCAGTAAATCTGCGCCACGCACAGCCCAGGCCGCGCCATTCTGCGTAATCATTACACCATCACTGAGTGTAGCAATTTCATGCCTGCATGTGCGTTTGGCGCGCCCATTGAGCCGTGCGGCCTGGGCGAGCACGTCAAATTCCGGGGCGAAAATGCGTTCAGGCAATTCGTTGGCTTTGGCGTGGCAGGCAAAGAATTCCAGGGCGCGGGTGCGTTGGCATTCAAAGCAGGGCCGGTGGCCCGCTGCCAGAGCGGTTGCCTCGTCGAGAAAGAAAAGTTCGGTGTAACTGTTGGGTTGCATAACTTCGCGATGCCAGTTTTTAAACTCCAGAACACAACAAATCCACGCACGGCTGGCCCAACGTCGATTTTGCAACCTCTTATCGGCATTGTGTATCCGCCCGCCACGGTTGCCCATGAACATGCCTCGCGCCGGGTCGGCTGCAATATCACCAAACGGATTAACGCGGTTTTGCAGAGGCACGGATTATTCCTTTGGGCTTCCAGCTTTGCTGGCTGAGTTCAGAATAATAATATGCAACCGTTTTGGACCGTGGGCTCCAAGCTCCAAACGTTGCTCAATATCACCTGTGCGCGACGGCCCGGAAATGAGATTAACGGTGCGCGGCATTACCGTATCGCCGTAATGGTGGCGGATTTCATCCCACACATCTTCATAACTTCCCCAAATGCGGTTGGCTTCCACCACGACCACATGGTTTTCCGGCAGAAAATTCAAAGTGGTTGGATTGTCCTGACCAGACGTCATGACCAGTGTTCCTGATTCCGCAACTGCGGCAAAGGCACGACCCATGGACGTTTCGTCGGAAACCCTGGCGCGCCCGTCGCTCACTTCCAAAGAAGGGGTTTGGTCCCATGCAAGACCCGTTAATGCGGGATCTTTGCCAAAGCGAATGCGCTGGGGCAGGTTATGGGCGCGCAAAAACTCCGCCACCGCACGCGGAATTTGGGATGGCATGCTCACTTCTTCGACCGTTGCGTCTGCTGCGGTCATCAGTTTGGTGAACAAAGCAACTTTATGATCTACGTTGCCATCGCTGCGTTTGGGTACGATGTTGCGTGGATGATTGGAAAGGCGTTCCTGCACGGCCTGGCGGCGTTTGGCATCGAGTTTGTCTGTTGCTTGCGTCCGGCGGATTTTCGTCAATAGCGCATCACGCACGTCTTGATCGCCGGAAAGAATTGGGCCACGGGGATTAGCCATTTTTTTGCCGTTCCTTCCAAATTGCCTGGAATGTCTTGCCCTGCGGGGATGGTAAATCGCGGTGTTTGGTCCAGCCACCTGCAAATGGCAGGTTGGAAACCCTGCCACGCTTGCCTGCCCGGGCCTTGATAAACTTCGCTGCAAGCCCGCTTACCCGGTGATAGAGTTCAGGCCGTGCGACAAACCAGTTCCACACTTTCAATCCTGAACGGATAGATTTTGCGGTCAGGTGTTTTTCGAACTCGCGTTCGCGCCAGTGACGCATCATTTTTGGCAATGGAATGCGCATCGGGCAAACTTCTTCGCAACGCCCGCAAAAGGTCGAGGCATTTGGCAAATGTCCAGCCTCGTCCACGCCAATGAGTGAGGGGGTAAGAACCGACCCCATCGGCCCTGAATACACCCAACCATAGGCATGCCCGCCGACCGCCTGATACACCGGGCAATGGTTCAGACACGCCCCGCAGCGGATGCAGCGCAACATATCCTGAAACTCCGTGCCAATCATGTCTGAGCGGCCATTGTCGAGCAGCACGACATGGTATTCGTTTGGTCCGTCCAGATCGCCAAGCCTGCGCGGTCCGGTGGAAAAAGTGGTGTAGGTGGAAATTTCCTGACCCGTTGCCGAGCGCGCAAGCAAGCGGATCAATGTGCTTGCATCTTCCAGTGTCGGTACGATTTTTTCAATCGACGCGAGCGCGATATGCACTTTTGGAAGGTTTTGCGTCAGGTCGCCATTGCCCTCGTTCGTGACAATCACCGAAGTGCCGGTTTCCGCTATCAGAAAATTTGCTCCTGTGATGCCGATATCGGCGGCAAGATATTTCGACCGCAAAACTTCACGTGCTTCACGCACCAGAGAGGCGGGTTCTTCCAATACGCGGTCTTTCGGCAAATGGTCATGCACCCGGCGAAAGTCGGCCTCGATCTGGTCTTTGTTCAGGTGCACCGCTGGCGCGATGAGATGACTTGGAGTTTCACCGCGCATTTGCACGATATACTCGCCGAGGTCGGTTTCTATCGGGGTGATGCCAGCGCGTTCAAGGGCTGCGTTAATTCCGGCTTCTTCGGAAATCATCGACTTGCCCTTGGTGACAGTCTTGGCTCCATGCGCCTGGCAGATTTCTGTGATGATGCGTTGAGCATCAGCAGCGCTGGCTGCCCAATGCACATGGCCACCCGCTTCAATCACCCGTCTTTCATAAGCTTCCAGGTAAAGGTCGAGATGTTCCAGGACATGGTTTTTGATGTCGCGGCCCTTGTCGCGTAAATCCTCAAATTCCGGCAACGCGGCGGCAGCTTTGGCGCGTTTGTTGACAAAGCCACTGGGCACATTGGAAAGGGCGCGTTGCAATTGCGAATCACCAAGCGCTTCTCGGGCGTTGGAGGAAAATTTTCGACTGGTTGATTCCATGAACTTGGCCCTATTGATCCGTCTCGCCAATGGCGGGAATGTGGGTTTCACCAGCCAACACTTCTGCGATGTGGCGTATTTCGATCTCTGAACCTTCGCGTTGCAGTTTGCCCGCTATGTTAAGCAAACAGCCAAGGTCGCCCGCCAACAGCACTTCTGCCCCGGAATTTGTGACATTGGCGGCCTTTTTGGTCACCATGTCGTTGGAAATGTCTGGATATTTTACGCAAAATGTTCCGCCGAAACCGCAACACACATCGGCGTCGGCCATTTCTTCCAGGTGCAGGCCGTCAACTTTACTCAACAGTGCGCGCGGTTGCTTGTGGATCTTCAGTTCGCGCAGGCCTGAACACGAATCGTGATACGTCACTTTGCGCCCGAATTGCGCTCCGGTATCTTTCAGCTTCATGACATCGCTTAAAAATGAAACAAGTTCGTATGTTTTATCAGCAAGCTCATCGGCGCGGGTTCTGAACCCGCTGCCTTCGGTAAAAAGCTCAGGATAGTGAATTTTAATCATCGCAGCACATGAACCCGAAGGCACCACCACGTAATCATACTGTTCAAACATCTTGATCACATTGGTGGCGATTTTACGGGTGGATTTGCTGTCACCGGAATTAAATGCAGGTTGTGCACAACAGGTTTGCTTTTCCGGCACCTCGACTTTGCACCCGGCAAGTTCGAGCAGTTTGACCGTTGCAAGCCCGACAGAGGGCCGGAACGTGTCAACAAGACATGTCACAAACAAGCCGACCCGGGGTTTTCGTTTTTCGCTCATGCGGATTTCCGTTTTGATTTTCTGTTTGATGGTCTCGCGGCTTCTTCGCGTTGGCGCTGTTCGAGGCGGCGGCGCGATATATCCTGTCGTGATAGGGTTACTTCTGCAAGCTGGCGTTCAGATGCAACGTAGTGGATATGATTGACAGCGGCCGCGCCAGCACCAGGCCCATCGCCCGCCATGACGCATTCATAAAGAGCGCGGTGCTGTTCAAGCAGGGTGTCCCTGCCACTGGGGTTTTCGTAGAGACGGCGGCGGTTGTAAAAAACCCCTTCGCGCAAAAGAGCGTAGATGCTGCGTAATGTCTGAATAAGAACAATGTTGTGGCTGGCATCAACAATGGCTGCATGCAATTCCACATCCAGGCGGGCTTCCTCCTGGGGGTCATCAAGATCGTGGGCAACCAACATTGCCTCGAAAATCCGTGTCAGAATTTCTCGATCCGCATCGGTAGCGCGTTCAGCAGCAAGGCGTGCCGAAATGCTTTCAATTTCCAGACGGAATTCAAGATAGTCCGCCGTTGCTTTGTCGTGCTTGCCAAACAGTTCGAGAATGGGATCTGAAAAGACCGGACCCATAACGTCGGCAACAAACGTGCCGCCGCCTTGGTGTGCGGTCAATAAACCGCGTTCTTCCAAACTGGTGAGCGCTTCGCGCAGGCTGGGGCGTGAAACATCAAGGGTTTTGGCCAGTTCGCGTTCCGGTGGTAAACGATCACCAGGCCGCAACACGCCTTCGAGGATAAGTTCCTCGATTTGGCGAATAATGGCTTCAGCAATTTTCGTATGCTGGATGCGCTGGAATGTCATGCCTGCTTGTTGCCCGCTGAAAGTGAGCTGATTGGAGATTATATTGACGTTTTAGCAAATTGGTCAATAGATTTAACCAATATGCCCATTTGGTGCATTTTGCTGCGCATAAAAAACCGGCCGCCATAGTTAATGACGGCCGGTGAAGTTTTTCTGGTAACTGGCCTATTCGGCGAGTTTTGCATTTTCCTTGAGGTAAGCAACCAGATTAATCCGTTGCTTTTCCTTTTTAATGCCGCCAAAAGCCATTTTTGTGCCTTTGACATATTCCTTTGGTTTGACGAGGTATTCCAGCAGAACTTCTTCCGTCCAAACGAGGCCTTCTTCGCCTTTGGCTATCATGGCCTTCGAATATTTATAGCCTTCAACAGACGCTGCTTTGCGGCCAATAAGGCCAACAAGGTGCGGCCCTACCTTGTTCTTTTCCTTGTCGATCACATGACAGGCTTTACATTTTTTGTATACTTTTTTGCCTTTTTTCAGGTCTGGCTCGTCAGCGAACGCGCCTGTGGCAAATGCGGCCAGGGCAGCAACGGCAATGGCTAATTTCAACTTCATTTTATGAAACTCCTTCAACGGTAAAAATTCTTGCTCTCATCTTTCATATAAACGCCCTTGTAGCAATTGGACAAAGGTACGCATCTAAAGGGAATTAGGGTCAGAAC
>CAJQND010000025.1 GCA_905479595.1 uncultured Hyphomicrobiales bacterium | reverse complement strand
AGCCACTGGCATCGCCCACCTTGCAGACAACGAAGTTCAAACATTGTCTGGCGGTGAATTCCAGCGCGCCCTGATTGCCCGCGCCATTGTACGTAAACCAGATATGTTGATCCTCGATGAACCGGTGCAAGGGGTTGATTTCACAGGAGAGATCGCCCTGTACGATCTCATCAGCAAGCTTCGCACGCGGCTCAATTGCGGGATTTTGCTAATCTCCCATGATCTGCACATCGTTATGGCAGAAACCGATATTGTCGTGTGCCTGAACGGCCATGTGTGCTGTTCAGGGCCACCGCAAACAGTCGCCATGAGCCCGGAATACCGCGCCTTGTTTGGTGATAGGGCAGCGGAAACTCTGGCAATTTACCAACACCATCATGATCATGCCCATGGACCGGATGGCGAGATCATCCATACCCATTCCCATGACCATGAAGACAAAGAGGGTGGCCATGCTGGATGATTTTTTCACCCGCGCGCTCATCGCCGGCATTGGTGTCGCTATCGTTGCCGGGCCTTTGGGGTGCATTATTGTTTGGCGGCGCATGGCTTATTTCGGCGATACAATGGCCCACGCGGCCTTACTTGGGATTGCCCTGGGCTTTTTGCTGGAAATCAACATCGCAATTGGTGTGTTTGCGGTTGCTGTTCTTGCTTCTCTTTTACTGGTGGCGCTGCAACGCCGCGCCAGGCTGCCAAGCGACGCCGTTCTTGGCATTCTCGCCCATTCCACCCTGGCGTTGGGGCTGGTCACAGTCGCCAGCATGACCTGGTTGCAAATTGATCTGATGGCGTTTTTGTTTGGAGACATTCTTTCGGTTTCGCCAACAGATATCGCGATTATATATGGCGGTGGAGCGCTGGTGCTTGGTGTGTTGGCTTTCATCTGGCGGCCCCTGCTTGCTTCCACGGTAAATGAAGAGCTTGCCGTTGCTGAAGGCATGAGGCCGGAGCGCAACAAGTTGATTTTCACATTGTTAATGGCAGGCGTCATCGCGATTTCTTTGAAAATCACCGGCGTGATGTTGATTACGTCCCTGCTGATAATTCCAGCTGCCAGTGCCAGGCGGTTTGCCACTTCGCCTGAGCAAATGGCTATCGTCGCGTCTTTGCTTGGCGCGTGCGCAGTTGTGGGGGGGCTTTTTGGATCTCTCCACGCAGATGTGCCGTCTGGCCCGGCCATCGTGGTTGCCGCACTCGTGTTGTTTTTAGCCAGCTTGTTACCGTTTAGGAAAAAACCATGACCCCAGCATTAACAAAAAACCAGGAACTCGTTCTTGGCGCTCTGGCGGATGCCAAATCGCCACTTAGCGCCTATAGCATTCTGGATTGTCTGCGCGATGATGGTTTGCGCGCGCCTTTGCAGATTTACCGGGCACTGGAAAAACTCATGGAGCGCGGGTTGGTGCATCGTATCGAAAGCCTGAATTCTTTTGTCGCCTGCGCCCACCCAGATTGCCACAACGCCACCCTCATTGCCTTCGCAATCTGTGACGCCTGTGGTTCTGTAAGCGAGTTTTCCAACGAAGATTTGCAAACCCACCTAGGAGCCTGGTGCACAAAAAACAAGTTTCAGCCAACGGCCACAACCCTTGAAATCAGGGGGAAATGCGCGGCGTGCAAGACAAACTAGGGAAATCTCCGGCGCGTAATCTATGCGGTGCCTGGCGCGCCCGTGAACATGTTTTTCACCATGAGGACAGTTGCACCATCGTCCGCACTAACTCTTCCGGTTTGACTTTGCCTTGCCAAAATCCCGCTTTCCGGGTTTTTTCTTTTTTGGCTTTGAGGCCGGACGTTCTCCATCACCCGCTGCAGCTACATTAGATTCAGCGAAGCGGCCACGGTTTGGTGTTGGTTTACCTCCGGGCTTGCCAAATGCACCGGGGGTTTTGCCGCCAGGACCAAATTTCTTTGGCGGACCAGAGCGCTTCTTCTCAGCATACGGCGTGCCTCGATCATCCTTAACACTGGACGGCGCAGCGTCCAGGCGCTTGGCGGTAATGTTTTTCTCCAGCACCTTGTTTGGGCCAAGAGCATCAAAGAATGCATCTGCACATTTGGCGTCGAGCTGCACGAAGGTTTCAGTGTCTTGAATCTTGATTGCGCCCACATCGCGTTTACCCAACTGGCCTGCCGTGCACACCATGGGCAGAAGCCAGCGTGGCTCCGCATTTTGCTGGCGACCAACGGAAATAGAAATCCACACGCTGTCACCAAATTCATCGCGTTGTTTTCTTTTACGCTCCGGTGAAGACGATTGGGGTGGGGTTTTATCCATAATTTCTTCCGGCGCAGACTGTCCGGCGCGATAGAGACGCACAAACGCTGCTGCCAGTTGGTCCGGGCTGTGGCGGGCGGTGATCTGGTCGATTAACACGCGCTCATCTTCGTTGGCAGGCGTGGTCAATACGGGGTCTGCAAGAAGGCGTTCATCATCGCGCCTGGATACATCTTCCACTGATGGCGGCTTACCCCAGTCAGCTTTAATGCCAGCACTGTTCAATAGCCGCTCTGCGCGCTTGCGGGCATTATGGGGCACGATGAGAGCACTCACCCCTTTGCGTCCGGCCCGGCCGGTGCGCCCGCTGCGGTGTAAAAGCCCCTCGCGATTGGTGGGCATGTCTGCGTGAATAACGAGATCAAGGTTTGGCAAATCAATACCGCGAGCAGCAACGTCTGTAGCGATACAAACACGCGCGCGGCCATCGCGCATCGCTTGCAATGCATTGATGCGCTCGCTTTGACTCAACTCACCTGACAGCGCCACCACGGAAAATCCGCGATTGTTAAACCTTGCGGTCATGTGGCTCACCGTGGCGCGGGTTGCGCAGAACACCAGTGCGTTTTTGGCTTCATAATAACGCAGCACGTTGATAATGGCGTTTTCGCGCTCATTGGCAGCAACGGTGATTGCCCGGTATTCAATATCGAGATGCTGTTTTTGTTCTTCCGAAGTGGAAATCCGCACCGCATCACGTTGGTACTTCTTGGCGAGATTGGCGATGGTGCGCGGCACTGTTGCTGAAAACATCATCGTACGGCGTTCAGATGGCGTGGACTCAAGAATGAATTCCAGGTCTTCACGAAAGCCCATATCGAGCATTTCATCAGCCTCATCAAGAACCACAGCACGCAGTTGCGAGGTATCCAGCGATCCGCGCTGAATATGATCGCGCAAACGCCCGGGCGTACCGGCAACAATATGCGCACCGCTCTTGAGCGCTCGGCGTTCGCCGCGCATATCCATACCGCCCACACACGAAGCCAACCTTGCACCCGTTGATGCATAAAGCCATTCCAGCTCGCGCATTACCTGCAGGGCCAGCTCACGGGTTGGTGTAACCACCAATGCAAGGGGCGCTCCAGCGCGAGAAAAACGCTCTGCGCCTTCAAGCAACGCAGGTGCCAGTGCCAGGCCAAAGGCCACAGTTTTGCCGGAACCGGTCTGCGCGGAGACCAGCGCATCCGCCGTGCCAAGTTCCGCGGTTAAAACCGCTTTTTGAACAGGCGTTAGTTCTGTGTAGCCGCGCTTGGTCAGCGCTTCGCCAAGGGCCGGAACGACGCCTTCGAACATTGTCATGGTTGGACTTTCGAGAATTTTGGGGTTCGAGCGCGTTGGTACGCCTCGCGAGGCCGAATGTCTAGGGTAAGTCCTCAATAAAATCGACCATCTGCTGCGCGACCTCTTCTCCGGCCTCCAACAAAATGGAGTGCTTGAGGTTTGGCATTATGACAAGTTCGGCATTTGGCAGGGCATCGGCGATTAACCGGTTGAGCCGCGGATTGCAGCCGCCATCGAATTCACCGGTCAGCACCAGGCATGGCGCATCAACCTCGTGCAGCCAAGGCATCATCTCTGTGCCTGCGTAAATCCGGAAAACATTCATGAATGTATCTGCGTCCATACCGGTCACCTGCTTGAGGCGTCGCTCGACAAGATCGCCATGGGTGGCGATAAAATTGTCTGTGTACCAGCGGTCCACCAGGGTATCGAGCACCTGACCAATGCCGTTTTCCTCCATCGCCTCCACGACAGCCCAGACTTTTTCGCTATCTTCCTCCGTACGCCCGGCTGCCGTTGACAAAAGCCCAAGCGACAACACCCGATCGGGGTGTTTTTCGGCATAGGCCGGTCCAATCATGCCGCCAAGAGAGTGGCCGGCAAAATGTGCTTCCTCAAATCCACTTCGCTCGCGCACCTGTTCAAGATCATTGACCAGATCATCGAGCCCAAACTCGCCTTGCGCCAAGGGTGAAGTGCCATGGCCCCGCAGGTCGTAAGTGATCACTGTGAAATGCTGGGTGAGTGTGGGCACAAGAAAACGCCAGGTATCTCGCGCCGCCCCAATGCCGTGGATAAGAAACAGCGGCGGCCCCTCGCCCGCAACCGTGTATTCGCAATCAATGACCGTGGGCATAAGCGACCTCTTTGGTAAAATGCGGCATCACCTCTTCGGCAAAGCGCTGAATGGCTTCCAGAGTTTCGCCGTGTTCGGCCCCAAAAGTAAAATTCAAAATAACCCGGTCAATACCAGCTTCTGCATAAGGCCCAAGTTTATCGACCATTTCCGAAGACCCGCATATGAGAAGGCTTTGTGCCAACTCATCAGCAGTTTGCTGGCGCGGCAATGGTGCGATCATGCCATTCTCCACTATTCCCGGGCCGGTGAAAACATTGTCAAAGCGGCTATAATAACCCTGTGCCGCCTGGGTAAGCGCGCGGCGTTGACTTTCGCTTTCACACGTAAATGCGACCCGGGACAGGGATATCGTAAGCGCCTCACCATCGGGGCCCATTTCGCCTTTTGCCCGTTGAAAGGCATCCACCTGATCGAGCATTAACTGGTGATTACCTGCCAGGGGCGTGGTCTGGATATGAAAACCGCGCCTGGTGCAGTGATAAATTCCTTCCGGCGACAATACGGCCATCATGATTGGCGGCCCGCCGGGGCGCACCGGGCGCGGCATGACCGTGAGCGGGTCGAATTTATAGTATTCTCCATCCCAGGATACTTCTTCTTCACACATCAAAGCGGTGAGCACATCGAGAGATTCATTGAATTTGTCGCGGCTGGTTTCCATTGGCGTGCCCAGGCGTTCCATTTCATAGGCAAATGCACCCCGCCCCACACCGAGCATCAAACGCTGATCGGTAAAGATATCTGCGACAATCACCTCACCGGCATAAATCCGCATGTCATGAAGGGGCAGCACCGCTACCGAGGTGATGATTTTGATTTTTGAAGTCGCATCTGCGATTTTTACCGCAAACTGTAACGGCGCGGGCATGAGCAAGATATTGATCAGATGGTGCTCGGTCAGTGACACCGCGTCAAAACCGAGCCTATCGCCCAATACTGCCTGTTCCAGCATGTCGGCGTAAAGCCGGTCACCACCATATGATTTATCAGGATAATACGCCGAAAGCTGAAGGCTGAAATCCATATCGAACGCCTTGATGTAATTGCATTGAAGTTCAAGAACACCAATATGGCGCGAAACTGATAATCAGGAAAACGAATTTATATGGTATACTCCAACGACTGAATGGACTTGATTTTTAAACGCTCAAGAAAAATGGTCTACAGTTGCATCAACTGGCAACATTGAGCCTAAATTGCCAATTGCTGTGCTTCGGCTGAACGGCCAGGATGAGACCAATGCCGACTGGGCACCCAAAGGGCAGGACCGCGCAGCTTTTCATATCCAAGCAATCCCTTGCCCTGGCGGTCGCTTCTACGAATGGAATTTCTCACGGCAAGAGAATCAGTTTGCCCGCACTTTTCTTCGTTTGAAAATCCGCCTGAGCCTGAGCAATGTCGCGCAATGGATAAGTTTTGGCGATAGTAGGCTTCACCCGCCCTTCAATCATCAAATCGACCAGCCCCGAAAATACCTCACGCGACATAAAAGAACAGCCGTGAATGGTGATGTCAGTCAGGTAGATTTCGCGCAAATCGGCCTCGACAATGGGTCCTGCGATTGCACCTGACACTGCGTAATGGCCACCCGGTTTCAGGGCGCGGATAAGGTCTGGCCAAACCTTTCCAGCCACGACATCGATGACCGCATCGAAGTGTTGCGTTGGAAGAACCGCTGAACGTGACAGCACCTCTTTGGCACCAACCTGTCGCACAGTTGCCGCCTTTTCGTCCGCGGCAATCCCGGTCACCTGTGCGCCGCGCAGCGCCGCCAGCTGCACCGCTGCTAGGCCTACAACGCCGGACGCTCCCGTGACCAAAACATTTTGACCCTCGCAAACACCGGATCGAGACAGCAGGTTGTAGGCGGTGCCGAAGCCGCAGGGGATCGCGGCAATTTCCTCGTCCGAAAGCGGTGAACCACTGACATCGAAAATTTCGTCTTCCTGCAACAAACAGTACTCTGCAAAGGCCCCATTCAATTCCGAACCGAGGGCCACATATGCAAAGGGATTTTCAGGTGTCGGTCTTGGAATGTTGATCTGACTGGTCACCCGAGCACCAAGTTCGACAGAGTTGACGCCTTCCCCAACGGCAACGACGGTGCCGCAAATATCGCCACCCTGAATGCGTGGAAAATTGATCGCAGCGCCCCAACCTCCGTCTTCGATATCGGAATCTTCTCCGACGTCCTCGGTGGCACCAGAAACATCGGAGGAATACCAACCGACGCGGGTGTTGATATCGGTATTGTTTACCCCCGCCGCCGATACCTTGACCAGGACTTGCCCGGCGCGAGGCGGCGGGACCGGGATATAATCTCGCCATTCCAACATATCAGGACCACCGTGACCGGTTAGATAGACACCTGACATCACATCGGGAATCATTTGCCCCCCCTTTCTTTACTCGACACCGCATAAGTTGCTGGATTAGGAAAGAAGGCTAGGTTCGTTTTTTCATTTCGTCAACAATACAGTAGTTAGTCGTTATCTGGCGCAATGCCAGCCTGGTGGCACACCCGTGGATCACCGATGCAAGCCATTGGGTTACTCACCTTTCAACACAATGAAGAGCGACACCATCACGAAGGTGCGTTGCGTGCCGATTGTCATGATTGCACCTCCTCAGAGAGGTTGTTGCTCCGCCAGCCTGAGATGCAAGTGGCAGATATTACAATCACGGCGATTTGCCCAAACAGTATGGCAGGCCAAATTTGACCGATTGACGGATCTATCCATTTTTGCGGGCCAAACGAGATGAGCGCCATGGCGGCGGCAAGCATTGCTGCCCCCCTGCCCGCGTTGCTGGTTGAAGCGCCGAGAATTATTGCAGCAACACCAACCGCAAGAGCCGCACCGAGAAATGGACCAAGAGCGAAAAGCGGAA
>CAJQND010000024.1 GCA_905479595.1 uncultured Hyphomicrobiales bacterium | reverse complement strand
ATCAAGGCAGTTGCAGGTGGTGGCGGCAAAGGCATGCGCCGGGTTGAAGCACCGGAAGAATTTGCAGATGACCTGGCCTCCTGCCAGCGCGAGGCCAAGGCGGCCTTTGGCGAGGACCGGGTGTTGATTGAAAAATTCGTTGCCACTCCGCGCCATATTGAAGTGCAGGTCTTTGCCGATAGCCAGGGCAATGCCATTCACCTGTTTGAGCGTGACTGTTCCCTGCAGCGCCGCCACCAGAAGGTAATCGAGGAGGCACCAGCGCCGGGGATGACTGAAGCTATCCGCGAGGCAATGGGCGCAGCGGCAGTGAAAGCCGCTCTGGCTGTGGGGTATGAGGGGGCAGGCACCGTTGAATTCATCGTCGATGCCACGGGAGGTTTGAAGGAAACCGGCTTCTATTTCATGGAAATGAACACCCGTTTGCAGGTTGAGCATCCGGTAACAGAAATCATCACTGGTCATGATCTGGTGGAGATGCAATTCCATGTGGCCGCAGGCGCACCATTGGGCATCTCGCAGGATGATCTACACATCACCGGACATGCTGTTGAAGCGCGCCTTTATGCCGAAGATCCGGCCAATGACTTTCTGCCACAAGCAGGCACATTGCTGGGCCTTCAATGGCCAGAAGGTGAGGGTTTGCGCATAGATACCGGGGTGGAACAGGGGGCGGAAATCAGCCCGTTTTATGACCCGATGATTGCCAAGGTCATTGCGCGCGGCGGCGACCGCCTGGAAGCAATATCGGCCCTGGAAACCGCGTTGCGTGAACTCACGGTGTTTGGATTGCGCACAAATCAGGCGTTTCTGGCGGGGCTTCTGGGGCACCCTGTATTCCGGGCGGGCGATGTGCAGACCGGGTTTATCGCAGAATACATGGATGAGGTCCTCCCGAAAGCAGCGCTGGAAAATGCCCGTGTGCTTGCCAGCATCGCTGCTATTGGGTGGTTAGGCGGCAAAGCCTCCAGCGATAGCGGATCACCCTGGACCCAGGCCACGGGGTGGGCGATGGCGGGCTTGCAACGGCGCGACCGGTTGCATTTGCTGATTGATGGCAAAGAGACCCTGGTTTGCGTAGCCTGGCAGGGAAATGATGCTCAAATCAGTCTGACAGTGGGCGATGAAACCATTGAACACCGGGTGAGCGAAATCGACACTGGCAAAACTGCTATACGCGCTCAGATCGATGGTGTGCCGGTTTCTGCTGAAACCCTGCAAAGCACTGATAATACAAAGTTATTTGTTGTGTCTGATGTTCGTATCATGGTGGAGTTAGCGGCCCAGGACCTGCTGGCCCGTGAGGCGGGCGGCGGGGCAGGCGCTTCCATCATTCGTGCGCCCATGTCGGGCCGGGTCATCAAGCTCAACGTCAAGCCAGGCGACATGGTGGAGCAGGGCGCGGTTATTGCCATTCTTGAAGCCATGAAGATGGAACACGCCCTGACCGCAGGCATGGATGCTCCTATCGGTCAGGTCTTGGCCAAAGAGGGCGCGCAAGTGGAAGAAGGCCAGATTTTGGTAACATTAGACGTGGATGAATGAACCGTAACCCGTTTCAAAGCGCAGGTTTCGCGGGTATTATGTCCTCAAATGACCGTTAACATCATCAAACTCTGCGTTGGCGTTGAAAGCATCGACGATCTGCAAATGTGGCAGAACAAGCGCTTGAAAGAGAACAAGCGGGTTTATCACGTGACCCGGATGATGCCGCGCCGCGATGCGGAAGTTCTGGATGGTGGATCGCTTTATTGGGTGATCAAGGGAATTATCCAGGTGCGCCAGAAAATTGTTGAATTTGAACCAGTTACCGGCGAAGACGGCATCAAACGCGTGATGATGGTCTTTGATCCCGAGTTGGTTCCGGTGCGCCCGGCGCCGCGCAGGGCTTTTCAGGGGTGGCGCTATCTGAATGCCGAAGACGCGCCGCCGGACCTGTCAAAATCCGCACAAAGAGCCGGAATTCCAGTCGAAATGCGGGCCGAACTGGCCGACCTTGGCCTGATTTGAGCTAGACCGCGATATTGTCGATCAACCGGGTTTTACCGAGATGGGCGGCAGCCAGCAGGCGGACAGGTTCGTCTTTTCCAGGGGTGAGATGCGCCAGGGTTTCAGCGTTCCGGGCTTCTACGTAATCGGTTTTGAATCCAGTTTTGGTGAGTGTTCGTTTTGCTGATGCCAGAACAGTTTTTGGCACCTTGCCAGCGCGTAATTTCTCTGCCGTGTCCTGCAAGACTTTATGCAATGAAGGTGCGATTTCGCGTTCTTTATCAGATAGATACATGTTTCTGGACGACATTGCCAAACCATCAATTTCACGAATGGTTTCACCGCCATAAATCTGGGTTGGAATGTTTAAATCACGCGCCATATGGGTGATGACGAGAAGCTGCTGATAGTCTTTTTCCCCAAATATCGCGATGTCACAGCGCGCCTGAATGAGCAGTTTGGCGACAATGGTGGCAACTCCATCGAAAAAGTGTGGTCGGTGCTTATCTTCCAGTCCAGCATTGGCGGGCCCGGATACGGACACGGTTGTGGAAAAACCATCGGGATACATCTCAGTGTTATCAGGCACATAGGCGAGATTCGTCTTGTGTGATTTAAGCTTTTTCAAATCACCCGCTTCATCACGCGGGTAGGTGGAAAGGTCTTCGCCAGCAGCAAATTGGGTCGGGTTGATATAGATGGACGCGACCACCCGGTCAGCCTTTTTATGAACCGCGTCAACAAGCGAGAGATGGCCGTCATGAAGTGCACCCATAGTTGGCACAAGGGCTGTTTTAAGGCCCTGACCACGCCAGCGCACGATTCGCTTTCGCAGGGATTTTATATCTCTTGCAACTGGAATAATCGTTTTCATTATATATATTTATAGAACATTTCTAATTTAACACATTAGATTTGCCATTTTGTCCCGTTTTGTGCCATTTAATGTTGAATTATCCCATTTTGTTGCAAAATAGAACTGATATTCCCATTCGATAGCCGATATTATCCCCGCAACACGACTTGGCATGCGGGAGATGCAGACATGAAAAAAACCACATCAGAGATGCGCAGCGATATTGGACCCGACAGGGCCGATATTGATCGCCACCTGTTTGCCGCCGAAGCGGAAATCGTGCCCGGGTTGATTGCCAAGGCGCAATCTGATGACGCTGAGCGTGCCCGAATTGAGCGGCTGGCCCGTCGCCTGGTGCTGGCAGTGCGCAAGGGCCGCAGGCCGCAAGGCGGAGTAGATGCGTTCATGCAGGAATATGACTTATCCTCGCAGGAAGGGGTGATGCTCATGTGCCTGGCGGAAGCATTGCTGCGTATCCCCGATGCCGATACAGCTGATAAACTGATTGCCGACAAGATTGGCGGCAAGGATTGGGAAGAGCATCTCGGCGCATCGAGTTCGCTCTTCGTCAATGCATCCACCTGGGGCTTGATGTTGACCGGCAAGGTGGCTGGTCTGGGCGGGCCTAAAACGTCCGATGCCTTTGGTTTCCTCGGTAATCTGGTCAAACAGTCCGGTGAACCGATCATCCGCCAGGCGATGCGCCATGCCATGCGCATCATGGGCAAGCAATTCGTGCTTGGGCGGACAATTTCTGAAGCTCTTGAACTGGCGGAATTCAAGGAAGCCATGGGCTACCGGCACTCCTATGACATGCTGGGCGAGGCGGCAATGACTGCCAGCGATGCGGAAGGCTATTTTGACTCTTATAAAAACGCGCTTGCCACGGTTGGCGAAAATGCAGGTCCTCTTGGTAAATCCAGTGTGTTTGAGCGCCCGTCGATTTCGGTCAAGCTTTCCGCCCTTCATCCACGTTATGAAGCCGCCAAGGCCTCGCGCATGGAGGCCGAGTTATTGCCGCGGATTTTGGAACTGGCAGAACTGGCACGCCAGGGGGGCTTGGGTTTGACCATTGACGCTGAAGAATCTGAGCGTCTCGACATTTCCTTGTCACTGTTTGCAAAACTTGCCCAGGCCCCGGAACTGAAAGGCTGGAATGGCCTTGGCCTGGCGGTGCAGGCCTATGGCAGACGCGCTTATCCGGTTTTGCAGTGGTTATCTGAATTGGCGGCGGAAACCGGGCGAAAATTGCCAATCCGTCTGGTCAAAGGGGCTTATTGGGACACTGAAATCAAACATGCCCAGGAGCAGGGCTTTGAGAGTTATCCGGTTTTCACCCGTAAGGTTTTCACAGATGTATCTTATCTCGCTTGCGCAAAACTGATGCTGGCGAACCAGGAGACAATTTACCCGCAATTTGCCACCCACAACGCCCATTCACTGGCGGCCATTCTAACCTATGCGGGAAACCGCCGGGACTTCGAGTTCCAGCGTCTGCATGGCATGGGCCAGCCGCTTTACGAAGAGGTTGCCGGGGCCGATAAGGAAAATGTTGCGTGCCGGATTTATGCTCCTGTGGGCAGCCATGAAAACCTGCTTGCCTATCTTGTGCGGCGGCTTTTGGAAAATGGCGCAAATACCTCATTTGTAAACCGGTTGGCTGATGATGAAGCGCCGATATCTGAAATCATCGCCGATCCTGTGGAACGTGCCGAAGCGCTGGAGATTTTGCCCCATCCAGAAATTCCGCCACCAGGCGAATTGTTCAGCCCGCGCCGCAATGCAGATGGTTTGCCCCTGTGGGACGATCCAGTTCGCCAAGCCCTGTTAAAAGACATTCACAAAGATCTTGGCGGCGGATTTACGGCCCATCCGCTTGTTGCCGGAAAGGATGTAGATGGGGAAAGCCGCGACGTGCTCTCCCCACATGATCACAGCGTCAAGGTGGGGGCTGTGGTTGAGGCGCAGGCAGCGCATATCGATAAGGCCGCGGAGAACGCTAAAGTTGCAAGCGATGCGTGGGATAAACTGGGCGGCGCTGCCCGGGCTGAAATGCTTGAGCGTGCGGCTGATCTTTATGAGGAAAACCGCGCCCGCCTGCTGGCTGTAATTATCCGCGAAGCAGGAAAAACGCTGGCCAATGCCCAGGCAGATTTGCGCGAGGCGGTGGATTTCCTTCGTTACTATGCTGCGCGTGCGCGGGCAGATTTCTCGGAGCCCCAGATACTGCCGGGGCCAACCGGTGAAATTAATGAAATATCGCTGCATGGGCGCGGCGTGTTTGCCTGCATTGCTCCATGGAACTTTCCATTGGCTATTTTTACCGGCCAGATGGCGGCAGCGCTCGCGGCTGGAAATGCAGTGATTGCCAAACCGGCAGAACAAACACCACTCACTGCCTTTGAGGCGGTGAAATTGCTGCATCGCGCGGGCGTACCTGGTGAGGTGCTGCAATTCTTACCGGGTAACGGGGCGAGCATTGGGGCAGGGCTGGTCAACGACACCCGCATTAACGGTGTTGCCTTTACCGGCTCGAATGCAACAGCGAGCGCCATCAATATGAGCCTGGCCAAGCGCGGCGGGGCAATTGTGCCTTTTATCGCCGAAACCGGCGGCATTAACGCAATGATCGTTGATTCCACAGCGTTGCCGGAACAAGCCGTGGCAGATCTGGTGCTCTCAGCCTATGACAGCGCCGGGCAACGATGCTCGGCCGCACGTGTGGTATTTGTACAGGACGATATCGCCGGGCGGTTTTTACCCATGTTGCAGGGAGCGGTTGAGGAACTCCGTCTGGGCGACCCCCTGGAATTTGCAACTGATGTTGGCCCGGTAATCGATAAAGACGCCAAGACCCGTCTTGACGCGCACAAGGCGCGCATGAAGGTTGAAGCCAAAACGATCATCGACCTGCCTCTGCCAGCGGCTACCAAAAACGGCACATTTGTTTCACCTGCCGCATATGAAGTGAGCGGCATTGATGTGTTGAAACGTGAGGTTTTTGGGCCAGTTCTCCATATCGTGCGCTATCAGGCTGATCAGCTGGGTGCTGTGTGTGACGCGATCAACGCCACCGGATTTGGGCTCACACTTGGCGTACATAGCCGGATTGAAACAACGGCTAATGAAGTTCGCCAGTGGGTGCGGGTCGGCAACCTCTACGTCAACCGCAACCAGATCGGTGCAAACGTCGGATCTCAGCCGTTTGGCGGCGAGGGCCTTTCAGGCACCGGCCCAAAGGCAGGCGGCCCGCATTATCTTGCCCGTTTTGCAACAGAAAGGGTGGTCTCAACCGACACCACCGCCTCAGGCGGCAATGCAACGCTCATGTCCATGGAACCAAGCGCTTAACGTGAAAAATTGGCAGGAAAACCGGGAAAAATTGACATTTAGCCCTTAAAATCAACGCAAGTTCTCCCTATCTTTAGGAAACCATGGCGAAAACGACCAAACCCACTACGTCTGTTACCACCAAAACGAGTGCTGGCACCCCGCCAGCGGCTTCAGACGATGCAGATATTGGTGCTTTCCTGAAAACGGTGCGCTCAATGCCTCCGGCTGCACAGACCGGCGAGGGTGGGCGGCTGATGTTTGCCATGGACGCCACCATGTCGCGTCAACCCACCTGGGACCGCGCTTTGCAGTTGCAGGGCGAGATGTTTGAAGAAACTGCGAAAATTGGCGGGCTTGATGTCCAATTGATCTTTTTTCGTGGGTTTGGTGAATGCCGCGCATCGAAATGGGTTTCCAATGCCCGTGCGCTTGCCGATCTTATGACCACGGTGGATTGTCGCGGCGGGCATACGCAAATTCGTAAGGTTTTAGGGCGCATCAAGCGTGAAGCGGCCAATGGCAAGGTAAATGCCGTTGTCTATGTGGGCGACGCAATGGAAGAAGATGTTGATCATCTTTGCAATCTGGCAGGCGAAATCGGTATGCTCGGCGTGCCGCTGTTCATGTTCCAGGAAGGCCGCGATCCGGTCGCTGAAAAGGCTTTTCGTGAAATAGCCCGGTTGACCAGAGGTGCCTGGTGCCGGTTTGATTCTTCCTCAGCGCAGCAATTGCGCGAGCTTTTATCCGCTGTGGCAGTGTATGCTGCAGGTGGACGCGCCGCATTGGCCGATTATTCGCGTGCGAAGGGCGGCGATGTGCGCGGCTTACTTGAACAACTGACGTAAAAGAACACACCTAAAATGCGCTTTCTCTTGATCATTGGCCTGATTTGTGTCGCCCTGCCGCTTGGGTTGATCGCCTTTTTGAAGGCATCGCCTGCGCAGATGGCCTCCGTATTGCGGGTGCTTGGTGGCGGGGTGTTGCTGGCGATCGGGACCCTTCTTGCCACACGCGGCCTTGCGCTGGTGGGCGGGCCGATGGCACTTTACGGGTTTTTAATGGTGGCGCGCGGGCTTGGCATGGCACCTGCTGGCGGGTTCGGCGGCTTTGGGAGTGCTAACAAATCAGCCGGCCAAACCTCGAATGTGCGCACCGCGCTGCTCGATATGGAACTGGACCATGATAGTGGCGATATGGACGGTGAAATTCTCGCCGGGCCATTTATGGGCAAACGTTTGTCAGAGCTGACACTTCAGCAACTTGGCGAACTCATGGGCGAATGCATTGCCGCAAACGATCAGTCACCCGCATTGCTGGAAGCCTATCTTGATCGCCACCACCCGGACTGGCGCGAAACCGCCACACGGGCGGGACCTGGCAAGAATGCCGGCAAGGGCGCTGAGACCGGCCCAATGACGCGGGCCGATGCGCTGGAAACGCTGGGATTGAACGCAGGCGCCACCGAAGACGACATCCGCCAGGCCCACCGCAGGTTGATGAAGAAATACCATCCAGACCAGGGCGGGTCAGATTATCTTGCTGCCCGCATCAACCAGGCGAAAGATGTGTTGCTGGGCGATTGAGGAACGAATTAGCTTTGCGGCGCGACCGGAAAGCAATCAATGGCCTTGCGTTTCAGGGCGTCGCAGGCCTTGCGGGCTGAGTTTTTATTAAAACCGGCGAAGCGGGCGCGGTAGCCTTTTGTATATTTCACCGCCAGAAGCTGTTTGCCCTTTAGCGATTTCAGGCCTGTTTTCTGGGCTTTGCGAAGCCGTGCGTGGGCATCTGCCTCGGTAGCATAAGCTCCGATCTGGATATTCCAGGTGCTGCCACCGCCTATGGTAACTGTCTTGGCCCTTGTTTCACCAGCATTGGCAACCTTGGGAAGAGGGGTCTTGGACGACTTCTGCAAGGGTATTGATCCGGTGGAGTTTGTGATGATCGGCGTATTGGTCGACGTCACATTTTCTTTTCCGTTGGATTTACCCATTTTGGGTGGTGCCGAAAACTTGGTTGGTTTTGCGCTTGGAGGATTGCCAGCAGTGGAGGCAAGACCAACCCCCTTGCGGCGCGGCACTTTTTTCAAGGCCCTGTTGAGCACTTTCACCATGTAG
Organism: uncultured Hyphomicrobiales bacterium; assembly: GCA_905479595.1. Lineage (GTDB taxonomy): Bacteria > Pseudomonadota > Alphaproteobacteria > Rhizobiales > CAJQND01 > CAJQND01. Next base: position 2,344 of record CAJQND010000024.1, on the reverse strand, counting down.
TTATTGCGCGAACGCCCGGTGCGCCCGCCCATAACCACCGCGACAATGTGCTTGCCATTGCGGCGCACGGAGGCGGTGAGGTTAAAACCCGATGCCCGGATGAAACCGGTCTTGATACCGTCAACGCCGCGATATTTACCAAGCAACCGGTTGTGGTTGCGGTAGGAACGGCCTTTATATTTGAACGAACGGGTTTTGAAGTAACCGTAATACCGAGGAAAATCCTTTTGCACCCGAAGCCCAAGGGTCGCCATGTCGCGCGCCGTCGTGTACTGGCCCTTGTTTGGCAGGCCTGACGCGTTTTTGAAAACCGTGCGGCTCATGCCAAGGCGGCGTGCAGTGCGGGTCATGCGTTTGGCAAAGGCTTTTTCAGAACCGGAAATGTTTTCAGCAACCGTTGCCGCCACATCATTGGCAGACTTGGTCACCAGCGCCAGGATGGCATGGTCAACGCGGATTTTTTGGCCAGGCTTGAAGTAAAGCTTCGATGGAGGACGCGCAGCGGCGTGGCGGGAGACTTTGAACTTGGTCGATTTCTTGACCCGTCCTGCCTTCAGTTCCTCAAACAATATGTAGAGCGTCATGATCTTCGTCAGCGAGGCGGGGTAGCGCCGGGAATCTGCATTTTCCGAATACAACACCTTGCCGGTGGATGCATCTACCGAGATGTACGCGAATTTGCCCCGTGCCTCTGCCAGGTTGATGCTGACAGCCACAAGTATAACAGCCAGCGCCAGCGTAAAAACATGGCTCATTTTTTGATGTCGTGATGAACGGTTCAACATACAGTCCCTCGCTCCAAACGGAGCCGTTATGAGGATTTCCCAGCCGGACCTGATTCTGTCCGTAAACAGTGACCATGGCATAGCTGTGGAAGTTCCCGGTTTCAAGCCCTTTGGCGCAACGCTTCCCGGCTGATGGTGATTTAATTGCCTAAAAGTGCACAAAAACAAACTTTCCAAACGTGCAGCGGCCATTTCCAAATCAAAATTAAACATAGGACGTTATGGAATGTTTACGCTTACCAAACAATTAAACCGATGAATTTGGCGAAAAAATGAATTATTTTTTGTGCAGTGCAAAAAAGTACTTGTAATTATGATGCGGTGCATATAAATACAATTGCAAGCGCGAAGGGAACACCGCCGCAGCTCACAGATTTAACACCATGAAACGCACAGGAATGATGAAAATGATGAAATCTTTTGAAAACATGCAGTCTTTCGGCAAAGATGGTATGGAAGCTTATGTCGCAAGCGCAACCGCAATGACTAAAGGCCTTCAGACAATCGCTGGCGAAATGGCTGAATTCTCACGCAAGTCTTTTGAAACTGGTACAGCAGCTGTCGAAAAGACAATCTCTGCTAAATCCATCGACAAGGCTCTTGAAGTTCAGCAGGGCGCAGCCAAAGAAGCAAGCGAAGCTTATATGGCTGAAATGACCAAGCTCGGCGAACTCTACACCAACGTTGCCAAGGAAGCTTACAAGCCTTTCGAAGCATCTGTTGCACAGTTCACCAAAGCTGCTGGCAAGTAACCAGCGCTTAAGGCAACCTGAAGGAACATAGTAGTTCCAAAAAGGTATTGTTTTAAAGAAACCCGGTACCAGTTTTGGTGTCGGGTTTTTTGTGTTTGTGACGGCTTGCGGAGGTTCGACCTGTGTTGCGTTGCAAACAACCAGGTATTTTTGAGATTTTACAAACAGTTTCGCAAAGTCGACCAGCTTGTATCTAAGGCCGATTTCCCTCCCATGCTTTGTTCCCTTCTTGTTCTTTTGTAAAAGTTGTGCCACTATTCGAGAATCGTGTATTGAGAGAGCGACCTTGGGCAAACTTATTTTACCAAGGCAAAACCGGAGATACATTGCACGAATTGTTGCATTTTATCTGAATGTATGTCGAACGGCATGTATAATAACCGGATAAATGAATCTGATATGACAGGACGGGTCATGCTGCAAACCTCAGAGATTCTCCTAGATGAAGAACCTGAATCCGCTAACGCGGAATTCAAATTTGAATTTATTGATCTGTTCGCCGGTATTGGCGGATTGAGGAAGGGATTCGAGGAGATTGGTGGCAAGTGTATTTACACTTCGGAATGGGACAAATATTCCCAGATGACCTACCGCGCGAATAACAGCGACGATAAACACGAAATATCCGGTGACATTACAAAGGAAAGTATAGCCGATATTCCAGCACATGATCTCCTTCTCGCGGGGTTCCCATGTTGTCCGTCGTCATATAAAATGGGTCATGAGAGCGTTTTGAGCATTGGAGGCTCTGGCTCTTTTGTATGATTGATTATGCAGCTTGTTTTTGATGTTGCAAGCGGCGTTGAC
>CAJQND010000023.1 GCA_905479595.1 uncultured Hyphomicrobiales bacterium | reverse complement strand
GTGAAACTCTGGAAGAATATTGGGACTATGCAGACCGCATTCTCGACTGGGGCAATGACGAAACCGCAAACTTGATCCTTGATGATGGTGGTGATGCCACCATGCTGGTGTTGCTTGGCGCAAAAGCTGAAAGCGATCCATCGGTACTCGAAAACCCAAGCTCAGAAGAAGAAGAGTATTTCTTCGCGCAGATCAAAAAGAGCCTGGCAAAAGAGCCAAACCGCTATTCGAAATTCAAGGCCAAAATCAAAGGCGTCTCGGAAGAAACCACCACTGGCGTTTTGCGGCTTTACCAACTGGAAAAACGTGGCGAGCTGCCTTTCCCGGCGATTAATGTGAACGATTCTGTCACCAAGTCGAAGTTCGACAATAAATATGGGTGCCGGGAATCTCTGGTTGATGCCATTCGCCGTGGCACGGACGTAATGATGGCCGGCAAGGTCGCCATCGTGTGCGGTTATGGAGATGTGGGCAAGGGCTCTGCCCAGTCGCTCGCAGGTTCAGGTGCGAGAGTTCTGGTCACCGAGATCGACCCGATCTGCGCGCTTCAGGCTGCCATGGACGGATTTGAAGTTGTCACATTGGCTGACGCCGCACCACGCGCTGACATTGTGGTAACAGCCACTGGCAACAAAGACGTTCTGACCATTGAAGACATGCGCAAGCTCAAGGATATGGCGATTGTCTGCAATATTGGCCATTTCGATAATGAAATTCAGGTGGCCAGCCTGAAGAACATGGAATGGAAAAATGTGAAGCCCCAGGTCGACCTGATCACCTTCCCTGATAAAAAGCGGATGATCCTGCTTTCTGAAGGCCGCCTGGTAAATCTCGGAAACGCAACCGGCCATCCAAGCTTTGTGATGTCGGCCTCCTTCTCCAACCAGACACTGGCGCAGATCGAGCTGTGGACGCGTGGCGATAATTACGAAAACAAGGTCTATGTGCTGCCCAAGCATCTGGATGAAAAGGTTGCGACCTTGCATCTTGAAAAGCTCGGTGTGCAACTGACCAAACTGTCTGATGAGCAAGCCGCGTACATCGGTGTTGATGTCTCCGGCCCGTTCAAGTCAGACGAATACCGCTACTAGGCAACATACGCACTTGCGACCTAAAGCCGGGAAAGCCATTTGGTTTTTCCGGCTTTTTTCTTGCCGGGTATCATTTTTCCCACCAATGCGGCTGGGATTGGCGGAATCGATCCTGTATACCTGAAAAGGTCCGGGTTGCTAGGTGATTCGCCTCATGAATTTACCAGGGTGGGCGACGGGGCAGTTTGTTGCTTTCAGTATTTTGGAGATGAGGCTTTTCAGGCCAATCAAGGGAGTGGCCGCACTATTATGGCTGCCAGTTTGAAGCACATCAATTTTAGAAACCGCCTCCTGCAGGGGAGCACTTTGGCGGGTGCATTTTTGACTGCTACAGGCAGCGCCCAGGCACAAACGATTGTTGAAAACCCGTTGAACTGGTTCAACCAAGCCCAGCCGTGGGAAGCTGCGGCACTGGGTGCGGGCGCAATGGCCCTGGTATCCATTGCCGCGATGGTGATCAGAAAACGCAAGTTTCGCAGCAAACTGGGCGGTAAAACCACACAAATCGAAGATCTGGAAACCCGCCTCAACACCACCGAAACCTTGCTGGCCTCGGAACCACACCTGTTATTCATCTGGCACAATGGCAGTGACAAACCAGACAGCGTGAGCGGCGATATGCGGGGTATCTGCGCGGTACCTGAAGAAAAAGACCAGCTGATGAATTTCATTTCATGGCTGGATACCCAATCCGTCGACATTCTCAAAACCGGTCTTGAGCAACTTAAAACGGATGGCGAGGCGTTCAATTTTGGTGTGCGCACCAGACAAGGTGAACTACTGGAAGCCGATGGCCGCACTGCTGGGGGCATGGCCACATTGCGCCTTCGACCACTGGCGGGAGAACGCGAAGACACGACCAAGCTTTCCCATGACCGTGAAATTCTAAAGCGCCAGGTGGTCCAGCTTTCAACCATTCTTGATTCAGCGCCTATGCCAATCTGGCTGCGGGCGGCAGACGGTAAACTTGTTTGGGTTAACCGGGCTTATGTAGGCGCGGTAGAAGCTGACGGCGTGGCCGCAGTGGTCCAGGAAAACATGGAAATCACCCCACCTTCGACGCAAGATGCAGCGCCTGCACTTGTCTCAGATGGTACCCCATATCGCACTCACACGGTCATTTCCGGGCGTAAGAAGGCGCTTGATTTACTCGAAGTTGAGGTAGAACACGGCACTGCAGGGTTTGCCATTGATGTTTCTTCACTGGAAGAAACAGAAAAAGAACTGGAGCGCCATATTCGCGCTCATGCCTCGACGCTGGATAATCTCAAAACCGCTGTGGCGATTTTTGGACCAGATCAATTGCTGCGCTTCTTCAACACTGCATATGCAGAATTGTGGCAGCTCGAGCCGGACTGGTTGAGCGCCAAACCCTCCGATGGGGAGATCCTGGATAAGCTTCGCGAGTTACGGCGTTTGCCAGAACAGGCAAACTGGCGCGACTGGAAATCCAAGCAGCTCGAAACATATTCACGCATAGAGAGCCGCGAGGACTGGTGGTATCTCCCAGATGAGCAAACTTTGCGGGTTATTTCTGAACAACACCCGTTTGGCGGGGTGACTTATCTTTATGAGAATGTCACTGAACGCATCGCCCTTGAAAGCCGCTATAACGAGTTGGCCAGAGTGCAGGGCGAAACCCTTGATAACTTGCATGAAGGTCTGGCGCATTTTGGTTCAGACGGGCGCCTCAAATTATCCAACCCCGCCTTTGCGCAGTTCTGGAACCTTGAGGCGGAGTTTCTCAATTCCGAACCCCATGTGGACGAAGTCATTGACCACTGCAAGCAACTGCTCGACGATCAGGACATCTGGGACAGCATTAAATATGCGGTGACGTCTCTCGACAGCGAACGCAACATGGCCAAGCAGCAAATTATCCGGCCAGATGGTCAGGTGTTTGACTTTACCATAGCGCCGCTTCCGGATGGTAATACGCTGATTTCATATGTGGATGTAACCGATTCTTCGCGCATTGAACGCGCACTGCGCGAACGCACAGAAGCTCTTGAGGCCGCCGACAAACTGAAAACAAATTTCCTGTCTAATGTCTCTTACGAACTGCGGACCCCGCTCACATCAATCAATGGTTTTGCGGAAGCCCTGGAATTGGGCATAGCTGGTGAGATGCAACCTAAACAGCGCGAGTATGTGAAAGACATCCAGAACTCTTCTGGCCAGCTTCTTTCGGTGATCGATGCCATTCTTGATCTTGCCTCCATTGATGCTGGTGCAATGACCCTAAACCTCGAACAGATCGATGTGCATACTTTCCTAACGGAAATTTCCGGCCTGGTAAAAGACCGGGTCAAGAAGAGCGATCTGACGCTTGAAATCCAAATTCCCGAAAATGTGGAACCGATTACCGGCGATTCCCAACGCCTGAAACAAGTGCTGTACAATTTACTCCTTAACGCCATCGGCTATAGCCCACATGATCAAAAGGTTCTTATGGGCTGCAGGATTGTTGAAGAAAACATTGAGTTTTGGGTTAGCGATTTCGGTAATGGTATGGATGAAGAGACCAAGAAGACGGCGTTTGACCGGTTCACAGCCAAACCATCCGGCACCGGCCATCGCGGCGCTGGTCTCGGCCTGTCTATCGTCAAAAGTTTTGTTGAATTACATGACGGCGCTATCTCGCTACATTCAGAAATTGGCCAGGGCACAACCGTGTTGATGCGACTGCCCGTCAGTGGACCTGCGACCCTGGACGACAACACTATCGTAGCGCCGCCGGAGAGTGCCCGCCTCGTTGCAGGTTGACCCCCGAATGATGAGCGCAACCCCAAGCGAAAAACTGGTTTTAAACCTTGCAGATGCCAGCGCAACCGAAGCGCTTGGCGCTCAACTCTCCCTCTTCGCGCGTCCGGGCGACATCATCACTTTGAGTGGCGATTTGGGCGCTGGCAAAACCACACTGGCGCGGGCAGTGATCCGCGCCATGGCACCGGATGCGGGCACATTTGAGGTGCCGAGCCCGACGTTCACTCTGGTGCAGAGCTACGACTTCACCCGGCTCGATGTGTCGCATTACGATTTTTACCGGCTGAGTGAAGAAGCTGAGGCTTTGGAACTTGGTTTTCCGGGCCTGTCTGATGCCGGCATTGCTTTGGTTGAATGGCCAGATCGTGCATCTGGATTGTTACCTGCAGAACACCTGGAAATCTGCATCGAAGACAACAATGATCCAGGCCGAATAGCGACTTTGACCGGAACGGGTTCTTGGGCGTTCCGCCTTGGTCGGATGACAGAAATCGCTGAATTTCTCGCGACCCACGGATATGGCGAATGTAAACGCACCTTCCTGCAAGGTGATGCCTCCGCACGCCGCTATGAGCGCCTTGGTTCAAATCCACCTGTGATATTGATGGACAGCCCTGCCCAAACCGATGGCCCACCGGTGCGCGACGGCAAACCCTACAGCCAGATCGCCCATCTGGCCGAAGATGTTTCAGCATTCGCCGGTGTTGCTAGCGGATTGGAACAGGCAGGGTTAAGCGCACCAGGTATCCTGGCGGCCGACTATGGCAAGGGAATGCTGATTATCGAAGACCTTGGCGATATGGTTTTCGGCTCCATGCTGAATGATCCGGAAACGGATATGAGCGAACCATATCGTGCAGCGGTGGATGTGCTCTGCCACCTTGCAGTCCAAGACTTGGGCGCGGAAATCCAGATTGGCAGCGGCGTTTCGCACCGCATTCCTCCATACGATGCAGATGCTTTGGAGATCGAGGCCGAGCTGCTGCTCGACTGGTTATGGCCCGCAATCTATGGTGGCGAGGCACCTGCAGAAAGGCGCGCTGAATATCTGGCAATTTGGCGGGAGCTTTGGCCTGTCCTTGAAACCCACAAACCGGTCTGGGTTTTGCGTGACTACCATTCACCAAATCTCATCTGGTTGCCCGAGCGCGAAGGACTAAAGCGCGCAGGCATTATCGATTTTCAAGATGCGGTTCTCGGCCACCCGGCCTATGACCTTGCGTCTCTCTTGCAGGACGCAAGGGTAGATGTACCCGCCGAGAGAGAAGCAGAGCTCCTCGACTATTATTGTGAGACCCGAAGCGCAAAACAAAGCGACTTTGATGAAAAAAGTTTCCGCCAGGCCTATGGCGTACTCGCGGCGCAGCGCAATTCAAAAATCCTCGGTATTTTCATGCGCCTTAAAAATCGCGATGGCAAACCGGGTTATTTGAAACATATCCCGAGACTTTCAGCCTATCTCGACCGCACATTAAGTGCACCACATTTGGCTGAACTTAGTGCTTGGTACGACACCTGGGTGCCAACAGAAAACCGCATACGTGCTGCGCAAGGAGACGGTAATGTCAGCGAAACCTAAAACAGCCATGCTTCTCGCTGCAGGTCTAGGCAGTCGGATGCGACCGTTGACCGACACCCGTCCAAAGCCGCTTGTTGAAGTCAATGGCAAGGCACTCGCCGACCATGCCCTCGAAAGGTTGGATGAAGCAGGGGTGAGCACGGTTGCGGTCAACCTGCATTATAAGGCCGACATGCTTGAAGCTCACCTGGCAAACCGGAAATCGCCCAAGATTGTCTTTTCTGATGAGCGCGCGGCCTTGCTTGAAACTGGCGGTGGCATTGCCAAGGCCCTGCCCCTTCTTGGTAAAGAACCATTCATTGTGGTCAATACTGATTCCCTGTGGACCGAAGGCACTAAACCGGCCCTGTTGCGCCTGCAAGAAGCCTGGGACGATGCAACGATGGATTGCCTGCTTCTCGTGGCCCCGACAGTTTCCAGTCTCGGTTACAATGGACGCGGAGATTTCTCGTTGGAACCAGATGGAACCCTTGTCCGCCGCCAGGAAAGCCAGTTGGCACCTTTCGTATTCACCGGCGCATATATTCTCCACCCCCGACTTTTCAAAAACGCACCGGAAGGCAAATTCTCAATGAACGTTTTATGGGATAGAGCGATCGAAACCGGAAAGCTCAAAGGTCTGCGTCATGACGGTGTTTGGATGGAGATCAACACCCCGAAAGCAGTCGATATTGCCAGTGACGTTCTGGCGAACCTTTAGCAATGCTGGCGTGACAGGCTGGAATCAGTCATTCTGTCTGGCATGAAATCCTCGCAACCAATTCAACCGCCCGGCAGCAAAGTGTGGACTATTCCACCGGGCGCCCCGTTTTTGCGGACGTTGGCGCGGCGGGTGTTAGCTGGTGGGTTTCCAACCGCAGACTTGCCTCCACCAACTGGCAATGTGCTTGCAGACTATACAATCCTGGTTCCAACCAGACGCGCGGCCCGCGAACTTGCCGATGCGTTCCTCGATGTCAGCGACGGGCAGGCTCTGCTGCTGCCCCGCATCCGCCCGCTTGGAGACGTCGACGAAGACGAACTGTTGCTGACCAGTGAAAACGCCGGTGCCGACAATCTATCACTACCCCCGGCAATTTCACCCTTGCGGCGGCAATTGTTGCTGGCAAAATTCCTGTTGGAATGGGCTCGCACCCATGATGACACCGAGCTTGCCCGCGCCCTGTTGCCCGGCCCGTCCCAGGCCATTTTAATGGCGGGTGGACTAGGCCAGCTGCTTGACCAATTGGAAACCGAACAGGTGGAAGTGGCGGCCCTCGGGCAAATCGTCAAAGAAGATTTTGCCCACTACTGGCAGGATATTTTGCTGGTGCTTGACTTGATCCGCACTCAATTGCCGGACGCGCTGGAACAACGCGGAATGATCGGCCCAGCACAGCGGCGCAATCTGCTGATAGAGGCAGATGTAAGCCGCCTTGCGGCATCTTCCCCTTCCGCCCCGGTTATTGCCGCCGGGTCAACCGGGTCAATTCCTGCAACTGCCCACCTGCTTAAAGCAATCTCTCAATTGCCGAATGGTGGCGTCGTGTTGCCGGGGCTTGATACACATCTGGATGAGGAAAGCTGGGAGGAGCTAGACCCACAGCATCCACAATTTGGCCTGAAGCAACTGCTTGGCGAATTGGGTGTTACCCGCAATGAAGTCATTGATTTCAATGAGGGTGAACAGGAAACCGCACGGCTGTTCTCAGAAGTGATGCGGCCGTCAGCAACGACCCATTTATGGAGAAACCAGTTAGCCAGCATTGGCAAAAGTGCAGCATCCGCCATGCAGAAAATCGCACTCGTGCCAACTGCCAATCGCCGTGAAGAGGCTCTGGCGATTGCATTGCTCATGCGTGAAACCCTTGAAACTCCAGGAAAAACAGCAGCACTCATTACACCGGACCGTAATCTTGGCCGACAGGTTTGCGCAGAACTGCGCCGTTGGGATCTACAGGTTGATGACAGTGCCGGCATTCCTCTGGCGCGAACGATACCGGGCAGTTTCGTTCATCTTCTGCTGGATGCCGCGATGGGTTTTGACCCCGCTGCACTTATCGCTCTGGCGCAGCACCCGCTTGCGCGCTTTGGCCAGAACAGGCAGGCATTTTCCCGGGCAATGCACAAGCTTGAACTTTGCGCCTTACGCGGAACACTCACCATTCGTGATCTTGCGGATCTCCCCAAAGCTGTTGACGCTAAACAGGCCGAAGTAGAAAAAAAACCCAATTGGCACCCACATTTGCGCAGGTGGAAAGAGCGTGACTGGCAAGAGGCGCGAGACGTCGCACAGATGTTGGTTCAAACCTTCAATCCGTTCACTGCAATGCAAGAGGCCGACGCTCCCCTTCCTCTTGATACCACGGTTAAAACTGTTGTTTCCATCGCCGAGGCCGTTGCGGCTGGCGAAGGCGGCGATGCAAGCGCCCTTTGGTCTCATGAGGCGGGAGAAAATCTTGCGGCGTTTTTTGCAGGCTTGATGGAAGCTGGCAGCGATAGCCCGCTGATTTCTGTGCGCGATATCGCCCCGGTCATCATGGAATTGATGCTCGCGCCTGTTGTGCGCCCGCGTTTTGGTTCTCATCCGCGATTGCGTATTTTAGGACTTCTGGAAGCACGCCTGGTGTCAGCGGATGTAGTCGTGCTGGGCGGACTCAATGAAGATGTCTGGCCGCAATTGCCACGCTCTGATCCGTGGCTCAACAGGCCCATGCGCGGCGAACTGGGGCTGCAACAACCTGAACGCCGCATCGGCCTCGCCGCCCATGATTTCGCACAAGCCGTATGTGGTAGTGAGGTGTGGCTGACCTGGTCAGCCCGGCTCGACGGCGCACCTGCCGTTCCATCGCGCTGGATTTTACGTCTTAGAGCGCTTTTGACCGCCAGCAAAGCACTTGCCCCCGCTACCAAAGGCGAACGGACACTGGCAGCTTGCAGACTGCTTGACGAAGCCCCGTCAGTTCAACCTGCCGCACGCCCGGAACCACGCCCGGCGGTGGAATTGCGGCCACGCAGACTGACCATCACTGAAATCGAAACCTGGCTGCGCGATCCCTATTCAATTTTTGCCCGTCACATCTTGAAGCTTGCGCCGTTAGAACCGGTAAATGTTATGCCCGGACCCAGAGAACGTGGGAACATCGTGCATGGCATTCTTGAAGAATTCTTGGAAAAACATGCAAGCGACTTGCCACAAGATATATCTCAAGTCTTGCAAGCTATTGGAAATGAACATTTTTCCAACTACCTTGATTGGCCGGAAGTTCGCGCGTTCTGGCAACCGCGCTTTGCCGGCATCGCCGAAGCACTTGAAAAACATGAACCTGAATTGCGCAACGGTGTTGCACAAACGTTTGTGGAATGCCGTGGCGAATGCACCCTTAGCGGCCCGGCTGGTGCGTTCCGATTGTCTGGCAGAGCTGACCGGATCGACATTTTTGACAGTGGCGAAGCGCGCATTATCGACTACAAAACCGGCGCAATTCCAACCGGCAAACAAGTGCTCAGCGGACTTGCCCCGCAACTTCTTTTGGAGGCTGCCATTCTCCGCCGCGACGGATTTAAAGAGGTTGGCACGTTTACCGCGACAGAGCTCACCTATGTTCATTTACCCGGGGGAAACCCGGCGGTGAATATCAGGCCAGTAAAACCATCCAGAGGACAGACAATTGAGGAGGTTGCGGAAGCTATCTTCGCTCGCCTTGAAGAACGCATTACTGAATTTGATGACGCTGATACTCCTTATCTCTCACGCCGCATCCCGCGCGACCTGGCGCAGGTTTTTGCCTACGATCATTTGGCCCGCCACCGGGAATGGGCAAGCAGTGAAACGGGTGGAGACGGCGCATGAATTCAACTCCCAACGCCATTAATCAAGCCGATGCTTTTCAGGCCCGCGCCTCTGATCCGGCAACTTCTGCATGGGTGTCGGCAAACGCCGGATCTGGCAAAACCTATGTATTGGTCAACCGCATTATCCGTCTGTTGCTGGCTGGCAATGAACCCCAGCGCATCCTTTGTCTGACCTATACAAAGGCGGCAGCAGCGGAGATGGAAAACCGCCTTTTTCTGAGACTTTCCGCCTGGATTGAACTGGATGACACAACCCTGCAAGAGCACATCAGCGCACTCAATGCAGGCGCATTTTGGAACGGCGATCTTAACCAGGCCCGGCAATTGTTTACCCGCGCGTTGGAGACACCCGGCGGGTTGAAAATCCAAACCATTCACGCTTTTTGCGAAAGCGTTTTGCAGCGTTTTCCCATTGAGGCAAAAGTGCCGCCGGGCTTCTCAATTCTTGATGAGCGCACGTCTTCTGCATGGTTATCGGAAGTGCGTGAAAAAGTGTTGATGGAGGCCGCACTTGCACCGGGATCGCCTCGCGGTCTGGCCCTTTCTGCTGTCTCGGGGTTGGCCCAGGCGGCGGGCTTTGATGATGTGCTGACGGACCTGTTGCACCAGCGCTCGCCCATCGTCGCGGCGTGGTCCACGCCCGACAAAGGTGATGCCGCCAAGCAGGCGTTGCAAACCGCCCTTGGAGTAGCGAACACAGGCACTGAAGATAACATTATTTCCGAAGCAATCGCCGAGCTTCCAGGCGGGTTAGTGGATGATGCTCTGGCAGCGCTGCGGTCAGGTTCTACACGCGACCTTGCCCAGGCAAAGCTTCTGGAAAGTGTCAAAACTGTCCCAAACCCTGTCGAAAAGTGGTCGCATATACTGTCATTTTTTCTCAAATCCTCTCAAAAAATTGCAAAAACTCCCGATTTTCTCATGACCGCGAAGACCAGTAATTCCCATCCCGGTTTGCGTGAAAAATTGATTGAAGAACAAACGCGGATAGCTGCAATTGAAGACAAACGCCTGAGCATGGTCACCTGGCAGGCGAGCGATGGTCTGTTCACACTCGCAAGTGAAATCCTCACCGCCTTCAGTTCAGAAAAACGCCGCCGGGGTCAACTCGATTATACAGACCTGATTGTGTGCACTAGCGCGCTGCTGCGCAATGTGGCGTCCGCATGGATCATGTACCGGCTGGACAATGGTATTGACCATGTGCTGATCGACGACGCCGTTTCACCACTGCTGCTTAGTGGCGGTGGTCAAGGTGAATCGCCCGATGCCGAGATTCACCGGCAAGCCAGGTCGATCGCCGAAACTCTGGAGGTCGGACGTGACTATCAAATGCCCGGTACTGGCGCGATTCGGTTAAGTGAAACAGGCTTTGCCACCGTTTATCGTGATGACACGATGGCGATGCACGGCGAACTGATTCGACCTTGGCACGAATATGTCGTGTTGGCTTTGCGAGCGATGCACTGCTACCAGCGCGACGTTGACTTCGTTGTCCGCAATGACGAAGTCCAAATTGTTGATGCATCCACCGGACGCATTTTGGCCGACCGCAGTTG